>NZ_JAYGHR010000069.1:0-120032 GCF_034932365.1 Limnoraphis robusta BA-68 BA1
GTAACGCTAGCAACATTAGAACTATCTTCCCCATCGTTGGCGCTATAACTGAAGCTGTCGTTTCCGCTAAATCCGGCATTGGGGCTGTAAGTGAATGAACCATCCTCATTCAATTCTACGGTGCCATTGTTGGGTTGAGTGACTAAGCTTGCTGTTAAGGCATCCCCGTCTGCATCCGTATCCCCATTAAGAACCCCTAAATCAGCATTGACAACAAGCGGGGATTGAAAACCTGTGCTGTAGCTGTCATTATCGGCGAGGGGGGCTGTATTGGGAAGCTCGATATTTTGGGCTAATGTAATCACCCGCAGAGGGTCAACAGCAGATTGACTGGTAAAGGTAACTTCTAAGATGTTGTTATTCTCTCCCAAGATTCTGACGATATCTTGACTATCTCCAAACTCTGGCCCTTCGAGAGTATTTCCTTCTTGTATTACCCTAGCCCGATAACCAACCAGTTCGTCATTACCGTTGAGAGTTTCTAAGGTTTCCGCATTACCAAACAACTCATCATCAGCTATGAAGCCAATAATTTCACCGTCAAAAGTGAAAGTGGCTGTCAATGTTCTCCGTGTTAGTTGCTCTTCTCCTGGTAGTTTGTCATTTTTAAAATAAATGAAATGACTGTCAACAGCAGTACCCGCCTCAATTGTTCCTAAGTTATTGAGATCCTCCCAATCTTGGGGGTTACTAATTTTAATATCTTCTGAGAGGGTGACATTTTGAGCTTCATTAAAGAATAGTAAGCTATCGGCTGATGCAGTAGCCCACCAGTTTGAATATTGAAAGGCTTTGTTGCCTGTCGCATCATCTAACCAAAAATCACTAATATCAATCTCTTGTGCTTGCCCAGTAAAACTAAGAATTGCCATGATCTTAATTCCTCGAATTTTACAAGTAGGTTTCCAGAGTTAAACTATCAACTTTCATCGATGAATTAAGGTGAAACTTTTATATCCTATGTCCAAAAAACGCTCAATTCAGCTATTGCAAGCCCTATATTTAATGAAAAAATCTCATTGACATCAACTCAATTTTTGAGTGATAGTATCGTTGAGCATTGAGTTCTATTCTTTTATTTCCCGCATAACACCATAGACATTACTGACTTGCAACTGTTTTTCACCCTCGTTTATCAATAGAAAGCAATAGAAATTATGAGCGTTTACTTAAGCAACACTCAACCCTAGTGCTGAACTAATAAAAGATGTTGAACCTTTTGGCCAGTCAGTGACTCTTTCACAGTAACATTCGCCTTCCGTAAAAATACAGGTGATTATGTAAAGTATTCGTTGCAACTTTGTAATATTTCTGTAAAGTTCAGGATATCCAGCCCACAAAATACGCTTCTAATCTCAGGGATCTCAGGGATCTCAACCCTTGAATGTGTTCTAAAGTTCTCTCGAGCAACTAACGCGCATCTCAAATTACCCATTTTCTTCTGCCCTCCGCCCCGATCCAAGCGACCTTTCGGATCAATATTGTCGGTAAAATTCAAACGCGACAACTTATAGTAATAGTTTTCCCGCAACTTGTGAGCGCATCAGGCATCACACCTTGATTCTGCATTTCCTCGTAAACTGGATCTAAAGTCAGAATCTATGATTGAAACTTATCCATGCTCAATCAAATTAAAGCATTAGCGACTGATCTCGCCCCTCGTTTAATTGAAATTCGTCGCCATATTCACTCCCATCCCGAACTGAGTGGTCAAGAATACCAAACCGCCGCCTATGTTGCAGGGGTATTATCCTCCTGTGGGCTTCATGTCACCGAAGCCGTCGGGAAAACAGGAGTCGTCGGTGAATTGAAGGGAAAAAGCAATACTCCTCAATGGCTCGCCATTCGTACCGATATGGATGCTTTACCCATTAAAGAACTCACAGAGTTAGACTATGCCTCCCATCAGCCCGGAATTATGCACGCCTGTGGCCATGATGTACATACGACCATTGGGGTAGGAACGGCAATGGTATTATCGCAGCTAAACGAGGCTTTAGCGGGTCATATCCGCTTTCTGTTTCAACCGGCTGAAGAAATCGCCCAAGGCGCTCATTGGATGGTTGCTGATAACGTCATGCAGGATGTGGTGGCTATTTTAGGAGTACACGTCTTTCCGAGTATTCCCGCCGGATGTGTGGGGATTCGTCAAGGGGCATTGACAGCAGCAGCCGATGATTTAGAATTAATCATTATTGGAGAATCGGGTCATGGTGCGCGTCCTCACGAAGCGAAAGATGCGATTTGGATTGCGGCTCAGGTGATTACCACGCTACAACAAGCGATCAGTCGCACCCATAACCCTTTAAGACCTGTGGTATTAACGATTGGTCAAATTGTTGGTGGACGGGCGCCGAATGTGATCGCCGATCAGGTTAAACTATTAGGAACGGTGCGATCGCTTCATCCTGAGACTCACGAAAACTTACCTGCTTGGATCGAAAAAATTGTTGCAGGGGTTTGTCAGATGTACGGGGCGCGTTATGAGATGAATTATCGTCGGGGTGTTCCTTCAGTACAAAATGATCCAAAAATTACCCAGTTAGTGGCAGAATCAGTGGCGGAAGCTTGGGGCAAAGATAGCATTATTATGTTAGCTGAACCGTCTTTAGGTGCGGAAGATTTTTCAGTTTATTTGAATCATGTACCGGGAATGATGTTTCGTTTGGGAGTCGGACACAAAAATCAGCCGAATTATCCCTTGCATCATCCGAAGTTTGAAATTGATGAATCTGCGATTATTACAGGCGTTGTGACTCTGGCTTATTCAGCTTATCAATATTGGCAAAAGATCGGGAATAGGGAACAGGTTACAGGTTACAGTATTTGATTTGTGTAGGGGCGGGTTCATTACAGTTTACAGTTATCAGTTATGCAGTTATCAGTTATTAGTTATTAGTTATCACTGGTTACTGTTCACTGGTCACTGGTCACTGTAAACTGGTCACTGTAAACTGTTCACTGTTTACTGTTCACTGTTGACTGTAACAGGTGGAGGCGGCGAATTATTAAAAGATTCAAGAAACACACTCACCCGACCATTAGGTTCTAAAATCACCCGAATTTTCGGTCGTCTTCCGTCTGCTGTTGCGGAAACAAACGGTTCACCCACATTCGGTAATTCAAGCTGAGGTAAGCGATTAACGGCGGGTTGACCAACAGGTGTAATACTGGCAATTGTACCATCAGCATTCAGTTGTAAACTGTACTGAAGTGCTTTTCTTAAATTTTTAGGCGGATACCAATTTTCTTGAAAATAGGTTCTGACTTCATTAACTTGGGGAATTTGATCAAATAAAGTTGTGTCTTCTTGACGAGTTGCCGCTATCGTTTGGGGACGTTTTTCTAACTGTGCTAAATAACCTTCTTCGGAAGTTTGATCTTCTGGAACTTCCGGATCAACAATTTCCGGATTAACTGTTGAATAATCTGGCATTTCTTCCTCTGGAAAAACCGTAATAATTTCCGGGGGTGTAGTATCTTGCAGGGGTGGAAGTTGAATCACAGGTGGAACTTGGGGGACTGTCGGACTAAATACAATCGGTGGCGGGGTTGTCGGCGGTGGGGCGGGTGGAAGGGGTGGCGGACTAACGGGTACTGGAGGGGAAACAGGCGGGTTAACTGCCTGCGGAGGGGGACTTGCAGGCTGAGGTTCTGGGAGGATAATCATCATTCCCTCCTGCTGAGAAACATTGGGGATGGGTTGAGGGGGAGGTGGACTGACCGGGGCAGGAAATAAGGGCGGTGGAACCGCAAGCGGCACTGTATCGACTCCGGGTAAATTGGGTACGACGGGGGCAGGGGAAGCCGGAGGAGGGGGCGTGGGTGCAGGCCAAACCGGAAGCGCCGGAGGGGTGAGGTTAGGCGGTGGAATGGCAGGGGTTTCAGTGTCTTCTTGAGAAGCGGTGAGGGTTTCTTGAGATAACTGTCGGTAAAAATTGATTAACTCAATCATCCCCGTCAAAGTTCCAATACTGACGAAAATCATCAGCAAAGTACGCAACCAAATTAACGGTTTAAACCGAATTGAAAAACGGCGATCGCGAACCTCTGACACTGTATTGGTACATTCCTCTAATGCACTCACCAAGTCGAACAATTGCAACGCACTCAGATGAACAAAAGGGCCTGTATTTTGAGTGGAGAGCGAACCCAAGAATAGATCATGGTAAAGTAATCCATCGGGCTTTAGATAAATATCAGTAGGATTGGAGTGAGGAGGTTTGGAGTTATTTGAACTATCTTGAGGGACAATACTCAGCAACGCTGAACTGTTAAGAAAGTTTTGAACGTAGGTGATTACCACTTCAGAAAGACGATCAAGCTGAGTGCGATCGCCTTCGACTGTGACATATTCTTCTTCAGGTAAACGTGGATCATCGAAGCTTAATTTAAACTTAAAAGGTTCAGAAACCGTCTGATTTGTTAAGCGATTAAATCGGGGTTTTTCAGTCGTTAATTCTAGAGTACAGGTGGGTGGAGTATATTTTTGATTCGTCATTTCTAGAGGGTGTTAATCAGGGGTAATTTATCGATTTTGATTGAGTAAAACGAGCCAAAAGCGTTGCGGACTGTTGGAATTGCTGTAAAATAGTAGCTCGATTAAAAGTTTGATAGCCAAGGGATTGAGGGCGTCAGATGGAGCAGAAGCTGTGGGATCAATTTGCTCTTGATACATTTGATTAAAGGCATCTAAATAGTCCCGAATTAAAGCCACTTGACGCAGATCATGTTCAGATTGAGTATATTGTTCTAAAAGTGAAATTGCCCGTCGAATCAGAGCTTGATTTTGTTTAGCCAGATAACAAATAATTAAAACAAGTGATCGCGCTTCATCAACGGTTAAGAGTTTTTCTTGTTCTGAATTCTCAGTTTGGGTGAGCCGATCCGCAATAATAGATTGTAAATTAAGTTGATGGGCAACTTCGACTAATGTTTCCGAACCCACTCCAGTTAAGCCTACTAACGCCAGCATGACTAATTCTAGTCGATGGGTAATTCGATCTAACTGGGTCGGTTCTGGCTCTCGTTCTAAGTTTAACGCCTGCCAATTCAAACCGTGATCATCAGCCATAGCCAATGCTTGCATAGTCCCCGGGATTGATGTTACTCTGCCTTATTATAGGGATTTTCATCAATAATTTTTGGGCTTGGGGTTTCCGGTTGTTTATTTTGAAAGGGACACCCGCTTCAGACTGAATCAATAGCGATCGCAACTTCTAGGCTCTTGGGAAATCCTATCCGATCAAGTTCCAAGTCCCGCTTGAAAATCTCTACTTTTGCTAAAAATGGTAATTCGTTATACCTAAAACCAGGCCAACTGAGAGGGAAAACAGGCCCACTGAATCCCAGTCCTCAAGGCCCACTGGGGCTGTTTCATTATCTGTTTAATATTTTTAGTAACGCTGCTTTCCTCCAGAAGAAAAGACGAGTAAAATGACGGTGGAAATTCAGAAGTTCTCACGAGAACGACTGATCAAACGTAACAGTAGTGTGAGGAGAGAGTATGTCACAACGAACCTTGAAAGCATGGCTACTCAGTCCTGCTATTTTAGGAGCTAGCTTAATTGCCTCTTCGGCGGCGATCGCAGAAGTTAATATTGAGAGTTCCCCGCAGGTGGAAACTCAAGTCAATAACCCAGCTTATCAGTCTGAACCCTTAGCCCAAGTTCCGGTTAATCCCCATAGTGGTCAAATTGGCCCGCAGTCAAATTTTTCTCAAGTACAAGTCTCTGACTTAGACTCCGGGGAAAATACAGACAATTCCGTGAACCCCCAAACCTCCGACCAACTCAATCAATATTTTCAGGAGGGTCGGCGGTCTAATTCCCAGAAGAAACAGCAAGTTACCTCTGTTTCCCAACTCTCAGACGTTCAACCCACTGACTGGGCGTTTCAGGCGTTACAATCTCTCGTTGAACGCTATGGCTGTATTGCGGGATATCCAGATGGTACCTATAAAGGAAATCGGGCTTTAACTCGTTTTGAATTCGCCGCCGGGGTTAACGCTTGTTTAGAACGCATTAACGAACTGATTGGTGCGTCTACCGCCGACTTGGTGACGCGAGAAGATCTCGCTAAACTGCAACGGTTGATGGAAGAATTCGCGGCGGAACTCGCGGCTTTGCGCGGACGAGTCACGGTTCTCGAAGCTAGGGCTGCTGAACTCGAAGCCAATCAATTCTCTACCACGACTAAACTTAACGGGGAAGTAATCTTCTTTATCGGGGATACTTTTGGCGATCGCGCGGAATATACCGTCGCAGGAGGGCCAAACGTTGATGAAGAGGAAGACCCCACTCAAAGCTATTTCGGTTATCGGGCGCGTTTAAACTTCGATACCAGCTTTACCGGAAAAGATAGACTGCGAACCCGTTTGCAAGCCCGAGACATTCCGAGACTCAGCCGTGAGAACCTGACTAACACCTTGATGAGTCGTCTCGGTACCGATGGTGGTAGCGAAACGATCACGATGGATGACCTGTATTACCGTTTTCCGATTATGAACGGTAAAGCTCAGGTTTATTTTGGGGCGAAGGGGATGAACCTTGATGACGTTCAAGACCCGATTAGTCCTTTTGAGAGTACAGGAAAAGGAGCGTCTTCTCGATTTGGTCGTTACAACCCGAATACATTCCGGGGGCCTGAAGGAACCGGAGCGGCGCTTCATTATACATTCAATGACAGACTTAAAGTTCTTCTGGGCTACTTAGCCGATGACGGAGATGCACCCAACCCCGAAGAAGGACGAGGTATATTTAATGGTGGCCACTCTGCATTTCTTCAATTGGTTTATGAACCCACTGATGAGCTAGTGGTGAGTTTGGCTTATAACCGTCGCTACTTCCGAGAAGATGATGTGAATGTCAGTGGTGGAACCGGAAGTTTCTTGGCGAACCGTCCGTTTGGGAATACGGCGACTACCACAGATAACCTCGGTTTCCAAACCAACTGGCGTATTGCTCCCTTCTTCGAGGTGGGTGGCTGGTTTGGTGCGACTTGGGCTGATGATAAGGGTGGTGGCTCAGGTGATGACCTCGATGCGACTGTTCTTAACTTTGCGGTGACGTTGGCGTTTCCTGATTTGCTGAAAGAAGGCGATTTAGGCGGTATTATCGTCGGGATGCAACCGAAAGTGGTTTATCACACGCTTGATCGTTTGGAAGAAGAAAAAACGGGAATTCACATTGAAGCCCTCTATCGCTTCCAGTTTAATGAATACATTTCTTTGATTCCGGCTGTTTTCATTATTACTGACCCCGAACATACGGATGAAAATGATACGGTTGTTGTGACGACTCTACGGACAACATTCCGTTTCTAAAACGGGCAGTTAATTAACAAAATTTAACCTAAAAGAATCTCGGTTTCTGAATTCAGAAGCCGTTTTTTATTTGAGTCGTAGGGTGCATCAAATTCAAGTCATTTGAACTCAGTAATAGAGGTCAATGGTTTGATGCACCCTACCTATTTTTATTCAGCTAAGAGGCTGATGTTTTCAGGAGAGATAAAAAGGTTAACAGTTTCACCAACAGCATAGGGTTGAAGGCGATCGCGTTGGAGGTTTTGTTGACGGATAATTAGGGAAATATTGGCTGTTAACCTGACTCGATAACGGGTATCTGTTCCGAGATAAATCGCTTCTTCTATTTTACCCTGAAAACTGTTATTTTTACTATTATTTTTAGCGTCTTCAGTCGGAATTATACTAATTTTTTCAGGTCGGATGACAACGGTTAAAACTTGTCCGATAAAGGTTTCTTCCTGAGAAATAACAGAAACCGATAATTGTTCATCAACTAATAAATTAATGTGGGGTTTTTGTTGTTGGGTAACTCGTCCGGTTAAACAATTACTTTCCCCAATAAAATCAGCGACAAATCGAGTTTTTGGATACTCATAAATTTCGACCGGAGTTCCGACTTGTAAGAGTTTACCCTGGTTCATTACGGCAATTCTATCAGACATGGTTAAGGCTTCTTCTTGGTCGTGAGTCACATAAACAAAAGTAATTCCTAACCGTTTTTGCATTTGTTTAAGTTCGAGTTGCATTTCCTTCCGCAACTTCAAATCTAACGCCCCTAACGGTTCATCAAACAGTAAAACTTTCGGTTGTTTAACTAACGCCCTGGCTAAAGCAACTCGTTGCTGTTGTCCGCCGGAAAGTTGACGGGGATAACGGGTTTGTAAGTCTGTGAGTTGCACTAATCCTAACACCTCAGAAACCCGTTGACGAATTTCAAGACGAGGTAAATTTTCCATTTCTAGTCCGAAAGCGATATTTTGACTAACGGTTAAATGAGGAAATAGGGCATAATTTTGAAAGACAGTATTCACCGGACGATGAAATGGGGGATGATGATTCATGGCTTGTTGATGAATATAAATTTCCCCTGATGTGGGAATTTCAAATCCGGCTATCATCCGTAATGTTGTTGTTTTTCCACAACCAGAAGGGCCTAAAAGTGAAAAGAATTCCCCTGTTTTAATCTCTAAATTGAGAGAATCAACCGCTAACATTTCTCGACTGCGATTTCCTTGATAAAATTTAGAGATATTAATTAATTCGACTGCATTCTTCATAGAATAGATTGTTAATTCTAACTTGAGAGTTAGGGCGGGTTTAGCAAGGTTGTTGGTAAGATGAATCAATCTCGGTGAACCCGCCCTCAACAGTGAACAGTAACCTGTTACCAGTGATCACTGTAAAAACTGTAAACTGATAACTGTTAACTCTCTTGCGAAGTTGCTCCACGCAGGCGTAACCCCAAGATCGCACTTCGCGCTGTAAACTGTAATGAACCCGCCCCTACAAAAACGGCTAACAACTAATTACCCAAGCTTAATTTTACCTCATTCCAAGCTTCATCATAGAGAATGGTTGCTTCTCCGACATCTTCGAGATAGGTTAATTTAGCAAAGACTTCTTCGGCGGGATAAATACCGGGATTTTGTAGACTTTCTGGCTTGATTAACTTTTCTTGGATGGCGGTTTTATTCGGTGAACCGTAGTTAATAAAATTAGAGACTTTTGCACCAATTTCTGGTTCTAGAATAAAGTTCATAAACTGTTCCGCTAGTTGTTTGTGGGGTGCATTTTTTGGAATGACCATGCTATCAATTGCGATCAAAGTTCCTTCCTTTGGAATAACATATCTTAAATCGGGATTTTCTGCCATCACTTGAAATAAATCACCGCTATATTCCATTGCTAGATTAATTTCACCTTGATTAAGAAGATTTTGACCTGTATCGGGAAGGAAAGCTTTAATATTTTTCTGGTTTTTAATTAAAAATTCTTTGGCTTTTTTGATTTCTTCCGGGTTCGTTGTATTGGGATCATAACCGAGATAAATTAACACCGCCCCAAAGGTATGACGCATATCATCTAATAAAGCAGCTTTTCCGGCAAATTTGGGATTAAATAAAGCAGCCCAACTATTAATTTCTTCTCCAGTTGCCTTAATATTATAACCGATTCCCATTGTCAGCCATTGATAGGGGATACTATATTTATTTTCAGGATCATAGGGTGGATTAAGAAACTTTTCATCAATATGTTTAAGATTGGGAACATTGATCTTATCAACTTCTTCTAGCATATTTTCTGCTATCATTACTTTCACCATGTAATCAGCCGGAAACGCAATGTCATAACCGGGATTTCCAGGTTTGAGTTTAGCATAAAGGCTTTCGTTGCTATCATAGGTGTCGTAGTTTATTTTAACGTTATATTGCTGTTCAAATTGACTGATCACTTCCGGCGCAATATAAGTAGACCAATTATAGAGATTGAGAACATTATCTTGACCCGACTGTGATAAGTTAGAATTGTTCCCTGTACAACCCAGGGGTAACAATACACTCATCAAAAATAAGAGAAAAAAAGTAAAAAGTCGTTTCATTGTTTTGAGGTAAAGGTGAATAATTAAGGTTTGGTTGTGGGTTGTGTTCGATTAATTGTTAATGAGGATACCACAAGTAGCAAGGATACCAATAACATTAACGTAGAAAGGGCGTTAATTGCAGGAGTGACAGATAGTTTGATCATTCCATAGACAAATAATGGTAAAGTGGTTGCACCGACTCCGGTATTAAAGAAAGTGACGACAAAATCATCTAAAGAGAGGGTAAAAGCTAACAAGGCACCACTGACAATTCCAGGTAAAATTAAAGGTAAGGTAATGCGGGTAAAGGTTCGCCATTCATTCGCCCCGAGGTCAAGTGCAGCTTCTTCTAAAGATGGGTTTAACTCCGCTAAACGCGCCCTCACCGTAATCGTTACAAATGCAATATTAAAGGTAACATGACCGAGAATGACAGAAGGTAATCCTAATGTTAAACGAATTCCCGTGAGATTTTCCACAAGACGAAAAATTAGGGTAAAAAACACGAGTAAAGAAATCCCCATGGTGATTTCAGGGATAATAATCGGAAGTAAAATTAGCCCTGTAATGATTTTATCACCGGGAAACCGAAAACGTTCAAGGGCGAGGGCGACAGAGGTTCCTAATATTGTGGCGACTCCAGTAGAAATTATAGCAATGATTATACTATTATTTAAGGCTTGCCAAACTTCAACAGTAGAAAGATTAGCGGTAGTATCGGTAATTTGACCGAATAAACTGCGATACCAGTCCAGTGTAAATCCCGTCCAAACGGCGTTAAACCGAGAAGTATTAAACGAGTAAATCACTAAAATTAAAATCGGCAGATACAGAAACGCAAGGGCGAGTGTCGCGTGTATCCACAGCCAAGATTTTCCTATTTTGCGAATGAGTAAATCAATCATTAGTCATCTGTAGAGGTTTGAAAATAAATCAATACAGGAATTAAAATAATTCCCATTAAAATCATCGATAAGGCTGAACCAAACGGCCAATTTCTGGCTTGCAAAAATTGATTTTGAATCAGATTTCCCAGCATTAAGGTTTTCGCCCCGCCAAGAATATCAGGCGTGATAAAGGCTCCCAATGCGGGGATAAAGACTAAGATTGATCCGGCGATAATTCCCCGTTTAGTTAAGGGAAAAACAACTCGCAAAAAACTTCTAAGATCATTCGCCCCTAAATCTTGAGCAGCTTCAATCAGAGCAAAATCTAAACGTTCTAATGTTGCATAAAGTGGTAATATCATAAAGGGTAAGTAGCCATAAATTAAACCAATAATAACAGCAAAAGGGGTAAACAGTAAAGTTAGGGGTTGATCAATCAGTTGTAAACTTTTGAGAAGGGAGTTAATCACACCTTCATTGCCTAAAATCACAATCCAAGCATAGGTTCTGACTAAAAAGTTTGTCCAAAATGGAATAATCACTAAGACTAATAGAAGATTTCGCCAACGGGGAGAACGAGTGACAATAAAAAAGGCTAAAGGATAGGCGATGATTAAACAAACAAGAGTCGTTAAAGCAGCGAGTTGAAGCGATCGCCAAAATACTCCCCAGTACAAAGGACTGACTAAACGTTGATAGTTACTCAGGGTAAAAATCCAGTTAATCCCGCCATAGGTTCCGCGTTCAAGGAAACTACAAACCAGAACAAATATTAGCGGTAAAACAAAGAAAACTAACAGCCAAATTGTGGCAGGTAAGAGGAGAATGAGTAAAGTTTTTTGTTGGCGAGTTTCCAGGGTTGGAGAACTCGATTGATGTTGCTTTAACAAAGTCATTTTAATGTACAATTAAAGTTAAAAAGACGTGATTTTAAACTGTTGACTGAAAGCAGGGGTGACAGGCGACTGAAATGATGGCTTGATCTATGATGCAAAATGAGCTATGATTCAGCAGAGTTAAGTCCATTTTTGAACAAATCTCTACTGACGGTGCAAACGCTTCATCTATCTGAATCAAACCACCCCCTGGTGAAGTCGCTATCCCATCATAGCGATCAAGAATTGCTGACAATGTTTCAAAACCACCCGGATCGGGGGAAATATTTTGTTACAATTTTTTGTCGTTATGCGCTGATTGTATACACCTTAATCGGTCATTCTGTGCGATCGCCTGTACAAGCTGAGTATTTATTGTCTCAGACTTGGCGACATATTTTTTATGAAATGCGAGGTTTGAACTTGCGGGAGTCCCAAGACGCGCAGGGAGAAACAACCCTACAAAATTGGTTAATTAATGTCACGGCGATTTGTATTAACCGCGCCGATTTACCCCCCGTTGAGTCGATACAATATTCCCTGAAAGCAGCGCCTCCTCCCCTGTGGTGTTATATGGGACAAGCGCTGGATCAACTCGATCCTTTGTTGCGTTTAGCTGTAGTGATGGCGCAAACCTTTCATTGGAGTGAAACCCGTATTGCAGCGTATTTACAAGCGGAAGGAGAAGCGATTTCCCCCAGTGAAGTTAAGGATTTATTGAAACAGGGATATGATCAACTTCAGAAGAATTTACCCCCAGATATTCGCGCAATTTATTTAGGTGAATCTCTGAGTGATTCTGAACAAAATGGCAAGACAGAAGTGCTTCAATCTTAACTTAAAATTGCTTGTAATGTGTTTTTTTAGATAGAGTTAAGGAAAGACTGCTGAAATCATTGCCCATAAAATGTTTGACTCTAAAATTGAGTTCTGGAGTCAACGAATTAGACAGTCTCAATTTCTCAGAAGTCTTTGTTTAAGTTTATTGGAAGAGGCTTTACGTCGCAACCGAGAAACAAATCAGTCGGAAGTTTTAGCAGGGTTGATTAATCAATTTTAGAATTGAGGCTGTCTGGGGTTGATGCGATCGCATGGTTTTGGAAAATAATAGAAGATGGAGATGCTTGGCAATTAGTAAAATACCTATAGATTTTAAACTTGACTATACTTTTCTGGTTTTCATCTATTTTATGGTATTAGGATAGATACCACTAGGTGTTGCCAAGTAGGGTTGCAACTAAGAGAATACGAATCAAAAATAAAATTCTCTTTTTCAGAAAACTTTTTAAACCTCTCTATCCAATCAGCAATTACTTGAGTTGGAAGAGAACAGGAAGAATATTTAAAAGATTGGTTTAAATATTTACACATCTCTGACATTTGATCTCTGTTGTAGTTTTGCCATGCCAAAAATACTAAATTATTATATTTCGTTTCTTTTTCAGAATCTTCTATTTTATTTTGATTTGAGTAATTTTTATAGTTGAGTAATTTTGATTTTTGGTAAACTTCTAGAATAAAATCATAGGTTGCACTAAGCCCAAGTTTATCATCAAGAAGATTTAGTTTATTTTCTAGCAAAAGCTGTTGAAGAGAAGGTGTTAATTCTGATCTATAAAAACTTGTAAAAGTAAGACCAACTTTACGCCAAGTCTCTATGCTATAGTTGATTTTATGCTTAACATGATACGCAACAGTATTTTGAAGATATTTAGGATTAAGGTCATTTTGGATAGCAATGCAAGGAATCCAATAATCCCACCAAGGAATACCCAAGCAAAAGTCATCGCATAATGGGAAATACTTTAAAAGTTTTCGATCAAAGAAAAACATATCAAAGCCATAGCCATACATTTCTCCTGCTTCTGATTCTACAGTATCAATGTCTAGTCTTGACGCAAAAAGTACAGAATTCGTAGTTTCCTGACGAACATATGAAATAAAATCTTTCCCAGCCTTCAAATGAATATCAGAATTAACAATTCCAACAATTTTTGATCCATGTTCTTCTAGATAGAGTAAAATATCGTTCACGTATACAAATGGTTTACCATACTTTTCTCTTGCGTCACGCTTAACCATGTGAAAACTAATATCGTCAAAGTAAGGTTGAAGCTGATCGATCTCTTCTTGTATATTCACTGACACTACTAAAAATCCTAGATCAAGCCAGCTTTGGATAGCTGCACGTTGCTTTTCTATACCCACAGGGGCAATACTAGTCGCTATTACTATGCTGTCATTATGTTGGTTCATTGTGTTACCTTACCTTTAAATTCTTTTGTATGTCTAGTTTATCAAAATAGTAAAATATAGCTTGAGCTTTACTTAGCTTTCGACAAGAATTTTATTCCATACCTTTCAAAACTCGGTATTTTCTGTGATATTCAATTGCCTTTTCTATTTGACTACGCTTTATACAAATTTCTCCAAGATAGAAATAAGCATCAGACATATTAGCATTTATTTCCAGGCATTTTTCATAATATAGCGTAGATTTTTCCAGCTTATTTTCTCTAAAATAAACACTTCCTAGATAAAAATAAGCATCCAAACATTTAGGATTTAACTCAACACACTTTTCATAGTTAAAAATGGCTTCTTTGATCTGATTTTGACTTTTATAACAGTTTCCTAAATAAAAGTATACATCTGCTAAGTTTGGGTTTAACTCCAAGCATTTTTTATAGTCGATAACTGCTTTATCTAGTTTTTGCTGGTTATAGTAGATTGTTCCTAAATAAAAGTATGCATCCGCTAAATTAGGATTTAACTCCAAGCATTTATTATAGTGAATAATTGCTTCATCTAGTTTTTGCTGGTTATAGTAGATTGTTCCTAAATAGAAATGTGCATCCGCTAAATTTGGGTTTAACTCCAAGCATTTATTGTAGTGAATAATTGCTTTATATAATTGTTTATTTTGATAGTAAATTGTTCCCGAGTAGAAATATACATCAGCTAAACTAGGATTAAGTTCCAAGCATTTATTATAGTAAGTTAAAGCCCGATCTAGTTGCTCTCTACTTTTATAAAAATTTCCCAATAAAAAGTATGCTTCTATTAATTCTTGAGACATTATTCCTACAATTTTCGTATATATTGATAATGCTTGACTGAGTTTATTTTTGCTTTTTAATTCTAAGGCTTCAGATAAATAGTTGGCTATTATTGAGTCTGATTTAATATGAGATACCTGACAGACTTGCTGGGAACTATAATCTTTATCTGAAGTATTAGATAGATTACGAAGTTTCTTACCATCCCGCCAATAATGTAAGTCCGGATGATTTTCAAACGATGTTTCTCCATCTGATTCAAGTACAGTTTCTAAAAACTTCTTGACTTCTTCTTTGACTTCTTTATTACTGTCAAGCATACGATATGAGTTCATTTGTAAAATGAAGCTAGGCCTAACAGAATATCCATCTATATCAGTATTTACCCAATGAATTTTATCATGTTCATGATACCAGAGATATGCACCTATATAGTTAAAATCAGAAAAGTATATGCGCTCTTTTGGGTCATCCTTAAACTTAGCACCGAACTGCTGCTTCATAAATTCTTTGAAAGACATACCATGATTACGTTCAATTAATTGACGAGCTGAACTATACATTTCTCGAGGATAAATTTTTTCAGGTCTACGACTGAATTCATATTCTACTGCTCTACCTACGGCATTTTCAGTTCCAGCTTTCCATAAAATCGGATTAGCCCCACCTGTTTTCTGACTCCATTCAATTAATGTTTTATATGGGGTATACTCAAGAATAGGCTTTCCATTCCGAAACATATAATCCTCTCGTAAATTTCTAGAGAAAATACTATCAGTGTCAATGTGAATAATATATTTCCCTGTACAGTATGTATCTGCTGTTAGCTTGCTATACTTCTGCTGAATTCTTCCATCTGCAAACTTGTCCTCTCGTACAACTTTAACCCATTCCGGAATTAATGGAGCGAGTTCGGAATTATCTTGCTTTTCATACACAATTACTACTTCTTTCCGAATGGGTACAAATCGCTCTATACTTCGGAGTAAATAGGGCAACCATGCCTTATCACCAACATATGTTCTACAGGTAATGCTAGTTTCTTTTAAAATTAAATCATTAGAATTCATAAGCTTTTTTGTTGCGATATTTTATGAAGAAATTAACTTTTTATGCTGTCAATACTATCAGTTTTTTTGAATCTATAACCTGGATCTAATTTATTTTTGAATGGCAAGTAAATCAATTCTTTCACTACTTAATTTAGTACCAGGCTGTATGGGTTTAAAATCATATGATAACTCTTCTAAAAATGTGTATATGTCTTGTCTGTTACCTCCTGTTCTTTTGAAAACATTATCATTAATTTCAATGACCATACGGGGTTTGCACTTGATAAGAGTTTGTCTAGCTCCTTTAAGAGTCTGTAGTTCATAGCCTTCTACATCAATCTTAATTAAGTCCACTGAAGAAAATTTAAAAGAGTCTAAGGTCACTGCTTTGATTGGTACTGACTCGTTAAGATTAGTAGTTGTACAATAACTTTCTCCAGTATTAGGTCTTAGAACTAGATTTAGTGTTTCTTCTTTATCAGATATTGCATAAGGATAAGATTCTGCTTCAGGAACGTTAATTTTCAGACACTCATAAACTTCAGGATGAGGTTCAAATGCTACTACATGACCCTCTGAACCAACTTTCTTAAGGTAAGCAATTGTATGATCTCCAATATTTGCGCCAATATCTATAACAGTTCCATGAAGTGGTATATGTGGTAATACTAAGTTGAGTAAAGCTTGATCATGGTCTAATCTTCCTGTCTGTGGAATCCATTTTGTTCTATGAGTATCTTCTTTAATTAGAGCAATTTTATTCCAAAAAATTATAGTCATAGTAACTCCATTCAACTACTAATTTGGTTTGTAAAGTTGGCAAATGTTGATGTATATCAACATTAAATTAGTCTGCAATCTACATCTTTAATTATAATTATTTTAGTAACCTAAAGTCAATAATTTTTGCAGTTTATACTGAGCTTTAGAGTTGTTAGGTTCTATCTGCAGAGCAATTTGACAAAAAATTATTGCTTGATCCAGTTGATTCTGTTTAATCAAAGTATCCAAGAGATCTATATATAGATCAACATCTTTGGGTTGGACACTTAAAGCTTTATGATAACTTACTATATCATTAGGATCAAGCTGAATAGCTTTATAGTAGCTTTTAAAAGCTCTATTTAAATCTAAATATGCTCTGTTTTTTAGAGAATCTCCTAGACCCTGGTAACTCCAAGATATATTTGGGTTTAGGTTGATCAAACAGTTATATGCATATATTTCTTCATCAAGTATTTTATATAATTCCTGAAATTTATCTTCGCCATCCAAAGTGGCTACTGAATGAAAAGAATATTGATTTTTGTCTTTCATTGCTTGTCTTTGATATAGTAGTTCATATAATTTTTGATAAATGAATGGTTGAGTTTTAGGCTGGAGTCTGATTGCTTGATTGTAGGCAATAACTGCTTCGTCAAACTTCTCTAGCTTAAATAATGCATCACCTAAATCGGTATAATATGAAGACAAGTTGGGTTCTATTTCAACAGCTTTATAATAAGCTTTAATAGCTTCTTTATAGTCTTTTTTTTGACTCAAAGCCTTACCTAACCTGTAATATGCTTGAGCAAAATATGGGTTTATTTCTGTGGCTTTTTGGTAATACATAATCGCTTCTTCCCATCGCTCTAAATTTGATAATATCTCACCCAAATTATAGTGAGACCAGACTAAATCTCCTTTTAATAGGATTGCACTCCGATAAGCTTTAATCGCCTCTTCCGACTCCTGCAACTCAGCCAACACATCCCCTAACTTACAATGACTCCAACAAAAATCAGGATTAAGCTCAATAGCTTTACGATAAGCATTAACCGCCTCTTCCCGTCTCTCTAAGATAACTAAAACATCTCCTAAGTTATTATAAGACCAGCAAAAATCAGGCTTTAATTCAATCGATTTGTTATAAGCAACAACAGCCTCTTCAAACTCCTCTGTGTCTTGCAACAAATTACCTAACTTGTGATACACTTCCCATAATTCTGGCTTGAGTTCAACGGCTTTTCTATAAACCTCGATTGCCTCTTCTTTTTCTCCTATTTCTACTAAAGCATCACCTAAAGAGTGGTAAGTATTTTCAAATATTGGCTCTACTTTTATGGCTTTTCGATAAGCGGTTATTGCCTCTTTTAACTTACCTTTTTTAGCTAAAACAAGCCCTAGTTTATAGTGAGATAAAGCTGGATTTATTTTTGATTTTTTACTCTGTTGACTCAAAACGAGAGATCCTTGATCGGCTTGAGTGAGAGAGGAAACGAGTTTAGCTTGATTTCGGTTAGACATTTTGAGTATGACTTTTAGAGAGTATTCAGCAAACAAGTTGAAAGTTCGTTGAAGATATACTGAACTTTTGAAGAAGGGTCATAGCTTATTTATACAAAGCTATGTTCCCTCATCCGGATGATTTTTTAACTTTTGACTTAAACCTCAATATTCTTAACTGATGAGGGTTCAGTTTCCGTCAATTCAATGGCTTGATGATACGCTTCAACGGCTTCATCAAGTTGACCTATTTCTTGAAAGAGATCACCCAGTTTATGGTAAGCTTCCCAGTTGTCAGGTTCTAACTGAATTAATTGTTTATAGCAGTCAATTGCCTGTTCAAACTGAGCTTTAGAAACAAAAACTTCTCCTAAATTATGATAGATTAAAGCTAAATTTGGGTTAAGAGCGAGAGCTTGGTTATATGCGGTGATCGCTTCTTCCCAACGTTCAAGTTGAACTAAAACTTGACCTAATTTACAGTAAAACTCTGGCTTTTGAGGATGATGTTCAATGGCTTGATTATAGATCGCGATCGCATTTTCTAATTGTTGTTGAGAGATGAAGATTTCTCCTAAATTGAGATAGGCTTCGACTTGACGGGGATCTAACTGAATTGCTTTTTTATAGCAAATCACGGTCCAGTCTACTTTTCCTAATTCTATCAGAGCGTTAGCAAATTGTATATACTCTTATGCTGTTACTCCTTCAGGTTCTAAAGTTAAAGCACGATACCAACAATTTGCCCATTCTTCAGACTTTTCTAACTGTTTCCAAACTTTCGCTAAGTTGCGATAAGCAGACGCTAATTTAGGTTTAATCTGAATCGCTTTTTGATAGCAAGAAATCGCCGCATCCCATTGTTGATCTTTGGCGTACAGACTTCCTAAATTTGCATGAACTTCTGCAAACTTAGGATCGATAACTAAAGCATGATTGTACTGTTCTTTCGCTTCTTGAACTCGACCCAAACATTGCAAAGCATTTCCCCATAGTTTATAAGCGATTGCTGAATTGGGCTGGATTTTAACTGCCCTTTGACAAGCATTAATTGCTTTTTCAAACTGTTTATTTTTTAAGGATTCTTCAGCTTCTTTGAGATCGATATCAACATTTTGATAAGTCTTGTTATATTTTTCTGTTGCTACAATCTCAACCTTTTCTAAAGTTTGAGGTAAAGTTGTAATATTACTGGGTTTTGACTCGAGTTTCAGATGACCATTGGAATAACCATTGAGAGGAATTGGTTGAAGAGGCGTAATATTATCAAACTCTGAACTTCGATGACCATTATGGGTATTAAACAAGTGATGAAAATTGCTTCCAGGTTGATTATCCTTTTTGATAGAAATCGTTGGATGATGAAGTTGTTCTAGTTTTTGTAAATAGAATTCTGCCTCATCTCGCTTACCTTGACGCTTCAACGCTTCGCTGATATTTTGATAGGCTGCTGTTAATTTTGAGTCCATCTGAATGGCTCGTTTATAACAAGTGATCGCGGGTGTAATCTGATCTTGCTTCAGCAAAATATTTCCCAAATTCAAATGCTCTTTAGCGGTTCCTCGTTCGGGTTCTAAGCTATAGGCTTCATACAAACATCCAGCCATTTCTAAAGGTTTATTAAGCTGTTTCCACACTTTAGATAAGTTGTGATAAACAACCGCAGATTTGGGATTAATCTTAATCGATTCCTGATAATACTTAATTGAATCTTTCCAGTTTTGTTGTTGAGCGCATAGGGTTCCTAAGTTGAGATAAATTTCGGCATCTTTCCATCCGAACTCAATTGCTTTTTTATACAACCCTTGAGCAGATTCTCGATGACCTAGAGCTTGTTCAATTTCTCCTAAAATCTTATAAGCAACTGCTGTATTGGGTTGAATTTTTAGTGCTTCTTGACAAGCCTCAATAGCCCCGGTTAAATTGCCGAGTTGGGCTGCGGCTTCAGCTTGTTTAATATACTGTTTAACCGTTAATTTATCTGAAGTTTGATAACTTAAACTTTGTTCCTTAACTCCAGTTAAATATTGACTCGATTTCAGTTCATTTCCTGATAATGCTCGGTTAGACATATCATGCAATGGGCTTGATTTTAACTCTTGATTCTGAGGAACAGAGTCAACTTCTGTCAATGAAGAAACTGTAAAAATGGTGTGATTATTTTTCCCTCTAGTTGGCAAGGTTGCCTCTAAAAAAGCGGAAGAAAGTTCGGGTTCAAAACTCCAAGCTGAAAATACATGATTCAAGAAACCTCGTAAGCCTTTGATAGACTTTCTCGCGGGGTTAACTGAAAGTGAATTTTCATTTTTAACCCCTTCTTCTAGCTTTTGTTCCGGTAAAGAACCTAAAGCTTTCAAAGCGATCATATTTTGATAATCCAGTGCAGTTTGACTCAGTTACATCTGGCGTTTCAGGGCTTTTCCTAGCTTTTTATACGACTCTTGAGAATAAGAATTAGATTGAATTGCATGACAATAAGAAGCAATTGCCCGTTCTACTAATCCCATATTCAGCAACATATTAGCTAGCTGCAAGTGTTCTTCTGAAGAAATGGCTCCGGGGTTAATAGAATAAGCATGATACCAACATTCTGCGGCTTCTTCTTTCTTGCCTAATTGAGTCCAAGCTCTTGCTAAATTGCGGTAAGCAATCGCTAATTTTGGTTCTAACGTAATCGCTCTTTGATAACAAATAATTGCGGGTTGCCAATCTTGTTCTTGGGCATATAATGTCCCTAAATTACAGAAGACTTCTGCAAAGTCTGGCTGAAGCTGAATGGCTTTAGCATAAGAATCTTTAGCCTTTTCAAATTGACCTTTAATTTGTTGTATATTCCCGAGTATTTTATAAGCTTTCGCATTGGGTGTAATGCTGATTACACGCTGACAAGCTGCCGCTGCCTGTTGATATTTTTTCTGAGTATAAAGGGCTTCGGCTCCGTGTAGATAAATGTCCTGATCTTCGCTATTGAGAAATAACCCCGATTGAGTAGAGGGTTCAATTCCTGAAGTCGTAACTTGTGGGATAGAGTAAGAAATCTTTTGATTAAGAGACATGGGCTGTTTTGAGGTAGACGGTAAGGATATCTGGGTTTGAGATTGGAGAATGCCAGCTATTTTCATAACTTTTTCAAGAGATTTTAAGGAAATCAGAATATCTTCAGTTAAAGGGTTGGGATACATAAGCTGTCGAACGGGATAACAGCCGAACTCTGAGCCTTTTATGTAAAAATGTTGCAGTTTTAGCTGCTGACTAATCACCCAGTAATAATGCCGAATATAGTGGGGCGAAACCAGTTCAATGACTGTTGTTCCAGGACAACAAAACATGATATTGGTTAAACCACTGCCATGAGCCGATACAATGATTTCAGCATTTGCAAATAGAGTAACTTGCTGTTCGACTGACAAAGACTCCAGTTCGACTCGAACAAATCCCCATTGACTCAGCCATGACATGACTTCGGCTTCATTAATAATGTGACGATAACTGGCTCGTTCACGACTGATATAAATACGGGTTGGTGAGTGAGATTGATTTTGGGTTTTTGGTGTCAAAAATAGGCTGCGATGGAAGGCTAACGCCTCAGAAGATAACCACCCTAGATGACTGGGAAATGAGGGAACAATTAACTTTTCAGCTTCGATATAAGGAGAGCGATCACTTTCAATAATTTTGCTCAGGGGAATCCCTAATCTTTCCAATGTTTCTCGCTGAAAAGGTTGCTGAATACTATTTACAACAAACCAATCTATCTGATCCCAAGAATATCCTCCATTTCGTAAAATGTCAAATCGAGGTAAAATATCAACCATCCAGTGAAAGTAAACGTTTCCTGATAACCCCGAAAGAACTGCAACGGTTCCTTCTATGAGTTCTAGGTTTGGTAATTCATCTGGAATTAGACTATAATCTTGAACGTTATGAGTCTTTTCACAGAAGGGAAGTTTTCCTGGATAACTGCGAGAAAGTTCAGGAATGATTTTATTTTTTGAATTCCAAATCGTGATCTGTTCGCAAACTAACCAACTATTTTTTTGAGGACTTACCCAAGCTCGTCCCTGAAAAAATCTAGAGACTTTAATCGGGTCATTCTGGATTTCTATTGTATCAGGAAACTGACAGAAATACACATCTTGACTGAGGGACTGAATCTGAAATTTACTGAATATTTTCTTCAGACAGGATTGACAATTTAAGCCTTCACATGGTTTTGATGTTCCCTTTGAAAATTCATCCTTGATATTGGAAACTTTAAGGTTTTTGTCTACTTGAATGGATGAATGATTTTCGATTGATTTTTGAAAGGCTTTGAATTCTTGATTGGCAACTAAGAACAATTGTTTGATGATCTTAGCTGAATTCCATTTTGCTTGTTTTTCTAAACAGAGTTTTAAGTTTAAAGAAGCTTCATTCCCTTGAGGATAAATCTGTAATGATTTGTGATAATATAACTCAGCTTGAGCATATTTTCCCGATGCAATTAAGACATTCCCGAGACTGATATAGGTTTGACTGAGAGATGCAACTATCTGAGAAAAATCAGTATCTAATTTCAAAGAAGTTAAAAAATTCGCACAAGCAATAATAGCCTTTTCTAATTCATCTTTGCCGATTAAAGATTGAGCAAAACTACAATAATAATCAATCAAAAAATCCGATTGTTTAACGGCGGATTTCCAAAAGGCGATCGCGGACTTTAACTCACCCACGAATAGTAAGCTTTCTCCCAAGCTACTCTCAGCAAAAATAGAATCCGGTTGAAGCTGAATTGCACGTTTAAAACTCTCAATTGCATCCTGATGAAGATTCAAAAGTTGAAACGCTTTACCTATATTTTGATGAAAAATATAGTTTTCTGAGTCTAACATAATTGCTTGTTTAAAATGATAAATGGCTTGTTTTAATTCACCTATTTCCAAGAATATTTGACCCAGGTTATTTTGTATGATTGATTCATTATTGAATTTATCAAGGGCAACTTTTAATGTATAAATAGCAGACTTAACCTGATTTGTAGAAGCGAATAAGTATCCTAAATTATTATAAGCATTAACTAAAAAATAATCTGCTTTTTTTGTTTTGTTTTCGGCGGGAATATTAATCATTTTTTTGTAAATATTAATTGCCGCATCAATTTGACCACTGTGTTGGAGAGCAACCCCTAAATTATAATAAGCTTGCAGGTAGTTGGGATTTTGTTCAATTGCTTTTTGGTAGCTCTCAATCGCTCTAGGTAAATCTTCTAGCTTATATAAAACCAGACCTTGATTATAGTAAATTTCAGGCCAATGTGGTTTTTGAATCAGAGCTTGCTGGTAATAATAAACTGCTGTTTCAAATTGTCCCTTTTGGTGGCATTTTAGACCCATTTTAGCGAGGATTTCAGGAGGATGACGCATAGTGTTTAGAAAGACTTCATGTGTGAATATCCGTCAAGGCAGAATAGCTCTAAGTGGCAAGTCAAAACATGAGATATTAGATGATTTCAAAGTCATCTAATCCAAGATTAGCTTTGTTATCAAATTGAGCAATCGGTGAGACTACACCTAACTCATTAACGTAGTACAATAAACCCTGATTTTTATCGTAGATCAAGTTGGCACCTTGAGTTGAAGATTGGCCCGGAACAAAGTTATTAATTGTAGTAAATTTGCTCGGATCGATAGTACCATCTAAAGCACTAAAGACAGTGTTTGACAGTTGAATAATATCTTCAGTGGGATCAAAATCTGTCAGTGTATCTGTATTTTCAGCACCGAAGAAAGAGAAGGCAAAAGTATCAGCACCTTCACCGCCAGTTAGAGTATCATTACCCTGACCTCCGATGAATAAATCCTTACCTGTTCCGCCCTCCAGTATATCCTTACCTAAACCGCCGTATAGCGTGTCATCTCCTGTGCCACCTACGAGAATGTCATCTCCCTGATTTCCAAATAAGAGGTCATTTCCCGTATCACCACCAATGGTATCGTTTCCTTCACCACCAAAAGCAGTATCGTCACCCTCTCCGGCGCTGAGGCTATCATTACCCAAATCGCCAAATAACTGGTCATTTCCTTTACCTGCAACTAGAGTATCGTTGCCTTCTCCACCAGATAAAACATCGTTACCTTCTCCACTGCTGATGAAGTCATTACCCTGATTACCGACGAGGATATCGTCACCTTCATTATCAATCAGGGTATCATCTCCTTCCCCACCAAAACCTGTGTCGTTACCCTCTCCGCCATAAATCAGGTCATTTCCCTTATCCCCAAATAGTTGATCATTTCCTTGATTACCGCTAATCGTATCGTTACCTTGACCACCAAAGACGAGATCTTCATCTTTTCCTGCACTAATGAGATCATTTCCTTGGTTTCCGAGAACGATATCTGTTCCATCCCCGGCTTCGATACTATCATCAGCACCAAAGCCAAACAGGAGATCATTAAGATTACCTCCTGCGATATCATCACCAAAATCTGAACCCAGGAAACTATTGGGTTGTTCCGTCGCGCCTTGAAACAAAAAGCCACCGCCCGGTAATGGGGTGATTTGAGGGGTTGTAATAATTTGAGACATATTTTACTCTAGGAACTTTCAAAATTCACACTGTTACGCGCTAAACCAAAGCGTTAATGCAGTAAGCCGTTCCCTGATCAATTTACTAAGTTTAATCGGAGAATTGATTTGAGTCCCCTGATCTTCTAAAATTTTATTGCTTAGATTTCAGTCACCCATATCTATATCTATTCTCAAGGTTTTATCTCTCTCATCCGGACGATTTATAGATTAATAAAAAACTTATATTATTTGAGATTGAGTATCGGGCAATCTACCGATGGGCAAGGCTTTTAGAGATTATTACCCCGGATTCATAGGTTCAAAATCAATTTTAATTTATGTTACTTATGATCACAGTTTAATAACTTCTTAACATATGACTCTAACACTGGATGAACTCCTTTCTACTGTTGAGGTGTGATTGGAAAATTCCTGCTGTTGGGAATGCCAATTACAAGTAACTCTTTGAAGACGGGATCTTGTTTTAATGGTTCCCGCAGTCAAAGTTTTTCTGAAAATTTTGCCGCTTAACTGTATCATTGTTTACGGTTTAATCCCTAAAAGGCTTTGATCGATCTAGTCGTTGCGATCGCGAATATTGTCTAACTTCTCAGGCTGGGCGATCATCTCTGCTATCCTATAAATTCCGGCTTCTTTTCCAGATACCCAAACAAGCACCCCATCTTCGATAGCAGTATCCTTCCCATAGCGAATGACTCACCAAGACATTTGTTCAAAGTCGGCGATCGCATCAAGGACTCGATAATATTTAGGATTCTCTTTAAAGAGTCAGCATAGCACAATTCAACCTTCACATTTTCTTTTTATAGGGTAACTGATTTGAGTTGCCCTGTCACGTCCTCTTATTTTTCCTTCCCCATCAACCCCTCTTCTCAAAAATCTATCTTTAGGAGGATGATTTTATTTAATCCGGTTTTTATATGGTTTTTAGAGTAAGCATTTGTTTCCCTTATTTATCTTTCTTACTCTAGGAGGATGAACGGAGAGTTTTTCTTTATTAAGATATGTAAATAGTTGGTTAAATTGCCATTTTTAAATAGGGGTTTCCGAGAATTTTTCCAACAATTACGATAAAAATTTGGAGAATATTGTATGACATTTTCTCAACTCACAAATGATATCACCGCCGCCTTAAATGAGTTTAAAGGTTTAAGGACTGATACTCAACTTGCGCTGTTGTGGTTCATCTATACAAAGATGGGAAGTTCCATCACTCCGGCTGCTCCGGGTGCGGCTGCACCGCCGATTGCAGAAGGATTATACAATCAAGTCAAAGAAGTCTCTCACGAGGAACAATTACAAATTCAACGGGATATTTTACAACAAACTAACAATGAAATTTCCCGTGAATATGGTGCTTTAAGCGATAATACAAAGCTGTTATTCTGGTATCGTTTAGCCCAAGGAATGGAAACCGGAGAAATTGTTCCCATGCCCGAAGGTTATAAGCTGGACAAAAAAGCAGAAACGCTATTAGCTGCCCTAGAAACCTTAGATTTTGAACAACAAATTACTTTCTTGCGTCAGGTTGTTTCTCCGACAGGTTCTCAACAAACATCCCCGGGAAATATATAATCAATGGTTCTCGCTTTTCTAAACCGATAGAGGATGATCTCTGAATCGACTGCTATCTAATTTGCATTCAATAATTTACGGGTTTAAGTTCCTGGTTTCTGGTGGAAGCCGGGAATTTTTTATAGTCCAATTCTTGCCAACTGAAAGCCGCAAAGTTATCCGACTTGGCTCTCTCAAAATAGGGCGCACTGAGTACCCCAACCCTAATTAATGTCTAATTCATACCTAAATTTTTACAAAAGCTTTAAACTTGTCACTATTTTTAAAGTAATTGTGAAGGCACAGAAAGTATCCGTTTGAATAGCCCTGATTTATCAGATCTGTCCTTCCAGTCTAGTGCTGGGTTCAGCAACTTCCGATTAACGAATCTGAAACCTATAAATAAAAAAATATCTCAACTTTGTTATAATATGTCTCGAAAAAATATTATATTTTCAAAGGCTACATTCAAAGGGAATGCGTGAGTTTCAAGTTCATCATCAACTTGGTATAGGCATCAACGTATGTACAACAGCAAAGATTTACTGAAAGACCGTTCAATGAAACAGTGGCTTGCGATCGCAATGGTCATGGGATTAGCGATTGTGCTGCGTCTCTATCAACTCGGTACCGAGAGCGTTCTTTACGATGAAATGCTGAGTATTCGAGATTCAGAAAATTATCAACTCAGCTTTCCCTACAGTCGTCCCTTATTTTATATGCTGCTAAATTTGTGGATGCAGTTTGGAAGCAGTGACGCTTGGCTGAGATCAATGTCTGTTTTGTTTGCGATTGGTGCGGTTTGGCTGACCTATCGCCTGGGTTCTCGAGTCGTCGGTGAATCAACCGGAGTGATTGCAGCGTTGATGATGGCTGTCTCGCCCCTATTTCTAAATCACGCCCAGGAAATTCGGATGTATGGGTTGATTACGTTCTTGAGTGTAGCAGGTACCTTAGCCCTGTGTCATTTCCTCGAACGTCCCAGCTATCTACCTTTGGGGTTGTGGATGGTAGCGCGAATCGGTTTGCTCCTCAGTAATGCCAATAATGTGTTGATTTTATTACCCGATACGATTTTATTAGCTTGGCAGTACCGTAAACAACTGCATTGGTTTATGGTGTCCGCTATCAGCATGGTGTTGGTTTGTCTGGCATTCATACCTGTGGTTTTATCTCTGACGTCTGGGGGTGAATACGGTGAGTATATGGAAACAACCGTCGCCGAGTATTCCAAACCGGGTTTAGTATTAGTTCTCGGTGAACTGACCCAAATGACAGTTTACTGGCCGATGAGACATTTGCTCAAGTCGAATGAAATTGCACTCGAAAATAATCAATTGGGCGACAGTAGTCTGTTGAGCAATATCTTCTCGACTCAAACTCTCAGTCTTCTGTTTTATGCCGGTTTTACCCTGGTGTTAATTGGGGTTTTGGGTGTGGCGTTGTTTTCCCTGGTAGCCGACAAGCAACGTTCAGAAAAATTGCGTTGGGTAGCGGCTTGGGCCATTTTGCCAACGGCTTGTACGCTGATCCTGTCCTATATTTCTAATCCGATTTGGAAACCCCGTTACTTACTGTTTGTTGATCCTTACTTCCTGATTCTCCTGGCAACAGGTTTTGTAATGATTTGGCATTGGCGACGATTATTCGGTATCGTTATAGCAGTTGCCTACTTCGTCGCGGTATCGGGTGGACTATCAGCTTATTACGGCACTTTGTACCGTACTGACTGGAAAGGGGCGATTGAGATGATCCGTTCAAATGAGCAACCCAATGATGTCATCTTAGTTTACTCTCCCCTGGTGGGTTATGATTACGCCTTTAAGCGTTACTATCAGGGTTCCCTCCCCGTGTACCGTGTTGGGCCAAAAGACCAAATTCCCAAATTCCAGGCGGATAGACAGTCTTTTCGGGTGCAACAAGGCGAGGGTGAATCTCCCTCAACTCCTGATCGTCTGTGGTTATTCTGTTGGTCTTATTGCAAACAGACGGCTGAAATGGATGAACTTTCTCGGATTATGCTGGGAGAATCCTTTGAAACCGAACAGACTCAAATGTTCAAAAGCCTAGAAGCTTCTTGGGTTGGTGTTTCTCTCAGAACTGCGGATTAAGCCCCAACCTCAAATGAATCGACAGGTACGAATCGTTAGGGACTAATACCCTAAATAGATGTTCACAGATAGGGCTGATGGTTGAGACTGTACCCGGTTTTCAACTTGTCTATGCCAAAAAACATCAAAATTAGACTAGCATAGACTCACGGCTCTCAAGCGTGCCAATCAGAGCATTTTTCCGATCAAGTTTAACCCTCTTACGTCTCGATCCGTCATTGATTGCTGAAATAACAATTCATGGATATTTTACCCACTCAATTAGAGCAACCATCAACGCATTCTCTATTCTCCGAAACTCTCGAACCCCTCAATGTTTCTATTGTTGTCCCGATTTACAATGAGGTCGAAAGTTTACCTAAACTGATTGAGGCGATTCAAGCCAGCTTAGAGTCCACAGGTCTCACTTATGAATTGATTTGTGTCGATGATGGTTCTCGAGACGGATCAACCGATCTCCTCAAACAACTCGCTGCCATTAACCCCATTTTAAAAGCGGTGATTCTCCGACGCAACTATGGTCAGACTCCGGCGATGTCGGCGGGATTTGATCAGGCTCGCGGAGAGGTGATCATTACCCTCGATGGGGACTTGCAAAATGATCCGGCCGATATTCCCATGTTGTTAGATAAATTAGCGGAAGGCTACGACGTGGTGAGTGGCTGGCGCAAAAACCGACAGGATAAGGCTTTAACACGATTACTTCCGTCCAAGATTGCCAACTGGATCATCGGACAGATGACCAACGTTAAACTCCATGACTATGGCTGTTCTTTGAAAGCTTACCGGGCCGAAGTAGCGGCGGACCTCAAACTCTATGGGGAGTTACACCGATTTTTACCCGCTTTGGCTGTAATTGAAGGGGCGAGAATTACAGAAGTTCCTGTGCGTCATCATGCGCGTCAGTTTGGTAGCAGCAAGTATGGCTTGGATCGCACTTTCCGGGTCGTGATGGATTTGTTGACGATTTCCTTTATGAAAAAGTTCTTGACTCGGCCGATGCACGTCTTTGGGTTACTGGGTATGGTGTCGCTGTTGATTGGTGTTCTTTCTGGACTGTACTTGACCTTCCTCAAATACGGTTTGGGTGAAAGCATTGGCGATCGGCCTCTGTTGATCCTCGCAGTTTTACTGACTTTAACCGGAATTCAACTGTTTAGCTTTGGCCTATTAGCTGAGGTGTTGATGCGAACCTACCACGAGTCTCAAAATCGACCGATTTATCGAGTTCGAGAAGTGGTCAGCGCGACCAACTCTCAGTCACAGCGTCCCAAACATTCCTAGTCAGTCTCCTGATCGACCTCTGAAGGAATCGGAAAGATTTTACAAGCCATGTGACTGGGTGGAACGTTAGGAGAAGGTTCAGGTTTTTCTGAGGCGTTCAAACGGTTGACCATTTCTTGAGGGGGAGCAATGCAAACTGCTACTTGTCCAACTCCTGCCATAAGGGTGCTGACTCGCTGCAAAATTGAATGAATCTCTTGAACTAATTGTTCAGCTATCAGCCGAGAGGGGGCGATGATCAAAAAGGTCTTCACTCCTGTCGGACTCGGTGCCATGCCATAGCTACATTCCCCGAGTAGGGTTTGTGTTGCTAGGTTCAGGGAATGATGAAAGCGATTGACTAAAGCTTGATAGAAAGATTCGCTCAGAGCGCGATTGTTGAAAATTGGTTGCGGCAGCATAATTAAATCCCTTGTGCAGTACATCCTCTGTTGCAGCGTTTTCAGCCTCTACTCTTTGATTTTAACATTTATTAACATATTTGCATCAAGTAATCATTCGCTGACTCATTTCACCCTAGAGTCCTCACCCCTGGGACTTCTGACTAAATCTCTGGAAAAAAAATAAAAATCACCGTGAATCTGACTTTCCTTGACCCGATTTTTGCGTGAATTTTGCCCGATCAATGATCAACTGTCCTTTCAGGCATTGACAGAAGGAAAAAATCCTGAAAAGCTAGTCGCTAATAACAGTTATTTTGGCGAATCTCCTTCGGAGACGCGACGCAAACACATTTTGAAACAGTCGTCTTCCTACTGGCAACTTCTCCCCTTTCTCCGTCCCCACTGGCCAACGATCTCGAAAGCTTTGGTTTGTACCCTGGGGTTTACAGCATTCTGGCCTTTACTCGCCTGGTTGGTCGGCAAAATTGCAGGTTATATTGGTCAAGGCAATGTTAGTGCGATCGCCCAATTTGCAGGTGTTACTGCGATTATTTTTCTGGTTCGGGGTGGGGTTCAATACGCTCAAGATACGTTAATGGCAAAGGCGGCTTTAGCGATCGCTTTTGATTTGCGAAAAAAGGTTTATAGCCATCTCCATCAACTCAGTGTCGGTTATTTTGAAACGGCTAAAACAGGCGATCTTTCTTACCGTCTCACCGAAGAAATTGATCGGGTCGGGGAAGTCATTTATAAGTTTTTTCATCAGTTTATTCCCTGTATTTTACAACTGATTGTAGTTTTAGGGTACATGATTTATATTAACTGGCAACTCACCCTCGCAACGTTCATTATTGCGCCATTAATGGCGGTCTTAATTGGTTGGTTTGGAGAAAAGTTACTCAGCTTGAGTCGCCATAGTCAAACCCGCATTTCTAACTTAGCTTCTTTATTAACAGAAGTTTTCAACGGGATTCGTTTAGTACAAGCTTTTGCCGCCCAAGACTATGAAATTGCTCGTTTTTCTCTAGAAGCAGAACACAACCGACGAGCCAAATATCGCGCTGAACAAATCAAAGCCCTTCAGTTTGTGGTGGTTGGTTTTTTAGAAGCGATGAGTGTAGTCTTTCTATTTTTATTAGGAGGTTGGCAAATCTCCCAAAATAATCTCACGGGAACCGAGTTTATTAGCTATGTTACGGCTGTTGCCTTATTAATTGATCCGATTGGTTTAACAACCAGTAACTACAGCGAATTTAAACAGGGTGAAGCTTCTTGCGATCGCCTATTTGAACTCTTAGCCATCCAGCCAGAAATTCAAGAAAAATCAGATGCGATTATCCTACCATCCGTTCAAGGAAAAGTAGACTATCAGAATATTGACTTTGCCTATATTCCGGGAAAACCTGTCTTAAAAAACCTCAATTTGCGGGTTCAAGCGGGAGAAATGATCGCCTTAGTGGGGGCTTCTGGGGCTGGGAAAACAACATTAGTTAATTTATTGCCTCGATTTTATCATCCCCAAGCAGGTCAAATTTTAATTGATGGAATTAATATTCAAGATGTGACTCTCAGCAGTCTGCGGCGACAAATTGGGATTGTTCCGCAAGAGGTGATTATTTTCTCGGGAACGGTGGCTCAAAATATTGCGTTTGGTCAGGTTTATTATGATCTCAAAGAGGTACAAATGGCGGCAGAAATTGCCAATGTTCACCAGTTTATTAGTCAACTTCCCGAGGGCTATCAAACTTTAGTGGGGGAACGGGGGGTGAATTTATCGGGCGGACAAAGACAGCGAATTGCGATCGCCAGGGCGGTATTATTAAACCCAAGAATTTTAATTTTAGATGAAGCTACTTCAGCGTTAGACTCAGAATCTGAAGCTTTAGTTCAGGAGGCTTTAGAACGATTAATGGAAAATCGAACGGTTTTTATTATTGCTCATCGTTTGGCAACGGTACGACGGGCTGATCGGATTTTAGTCATAGAAGGCGGTAAAATTATGGAGTCGGGAACCCATGATCAGTTGCTTGAAAAAGGTGAGCGATACGCCCGATATTATGCTCAACAATTTAGTTAATGATATGAAAGACTTCAATGTTGGCTACAGAAGTTGGGCAGGGGAGCGGAGAAAAACGAACTGTCAGCGTAGGGGCAGGTTCTGAAAAAATTTATGTTTCCTATCAATAATCTAGATCAACCCGCCCTCTTGTCTATGGGCTTTTGTAGCCTTATTTTTTAATTTTAGCATCAATAACATGAAAATTTTTATCAGTACAGGTGAAGTGTCTGGAGATTTACAAGGGGCGATGTTAATTGAAGCTTTGCACCGTCAAGCCGATATTTTAGACCGAGAATTAGAAATTATTGCATTAGGCGGAACTCGCATGGAAAAAGCGGGTGCAGAGCTTTTAGGAAATACTTTGAGTATGGGTTCTGTCGGGATTTGGGAATCTTTGCCCTATGTATTTCCGACTCTAAAAATGCAGCAGCAAGTTGAGCAATATTTACAGCAAAATCCTCCTGATTTAGTGGTTCTGATTGACTACATGGGGCCGAATCTTAAGATTGGCAATTATATTCGTCGTCATTTTTCTTCGATTCCGATTATTTACTATATTGCTCCCCAAGAATGGGTGTGGTCATTGGGTTCAGGAAATACCGCCGAAATTGTTAAAATTACAAACCGATTATTAGCCATTTTTCCTGAAGAAGCCCGTTATTTTCGAGAAAAAGGAGCAAATGTAACTTGGGTGGGTCATCCTTTAATGGATCGAATGCAAACCGCCCCCAGTCGAGAACAAGCGAGAACAATATTAGGTATTAAACCGGATGAAATCGCGATCGCCCTTTTACCTGCTTCTCGTTGGCAAGAAATCAAGTATTTAATGCCTGTGATGTTTGAGGCAGCAAAAATGATTCAGTTAAAATTGCCTCAAGTTCGCTTCTGGATTCCCCTCTCATTACCAGAATACCAAGATTCAATTGAAAAGTCAATCCAAAAATACGGTTTAAATGCTAAATTAGTCACGACTGACTCTGATCAAAATCAGACTTTAAAGGTTCTAGCCGCAGCCGATTTAGCGATTACGAAATCAGGAACGGTTAACTTAGAAATTGCGTTGTTAAATGTTCCGCAAGTCGTGATTTATCGGGTGAGTTCGATCACGGCTTGGATAGCCCGAAATATTCTCAAATTTTCGATTCCATTTATGTCACCGCCCAATTTAGTCCAAATGAAATCGATTGTTCCCGAATTACTCCAAGAAGAAGCTACACCTGAAAGGATTGTTGGTGAAGTAATGGAACTGTTAAACAATCCCCAAAGACGACAAAAAATGCAAGCTGACTATCAAGAAATGCAACAAGCTTTAGGAGAAGTAGGTGTTTGCGATCGCGTTGCGGCTGAGATTTTAAACAATATATCGAGAGAAAATTAAGCGTTTTAAAAGCGATATTCAAGTGAACTTATAGAATTATACTAGAACAAGTTGGCGATCGCCTGTTATCTGTACCCGCCAAAACCAAGCTAAAGATTGAATTTATATTTTTCTTCCGGTATGACTCAATGCAGCCCCGAAGTAGACAAAAGATTTTGCAAATACATCTGTTTAACCTGACAACTCCATTTCACTCTCAACTCTAAAATTTTTGGACTTATGAGAACTATTGCTGTTGCTATCTTGCTGCTGATCCTATCGTTTACGACACCTGCTTTTGCGGATCAAACTAAAATTCCCAACTACAACAAAGCCCAAGATTTATTTTGGGGAGAACTTTATTCAAAAGGTGGTGAAGATCTCTACTGTGGGGAAAAAATAACCCCTGGTGATCGTTCTTTTAATATTGAACACGTTTATCCTGCTTCCTGGATGAAAGAAGCCGCAGGTTGTGAGGGAGTTTCTCGCAAAAAATGTCGTAAAGCGAGCGCTCGCTTTAATCGGATGGAAGGAGATTTACATAATCTCTATCCTTCTTTAACTTATTATAACAGCAAACGCTCCAGTTATAGCTTTGCAATTATTCCCGGAAATTCCACAATTCAAGGCTGTGATTTTGAACTGAATGGTAAACAAGAATCTGTTGAACCTCAGCCCATTTCTCGCGGAAATATTGCTCGTTCTATCTTTTACATGAACAAAGAATATGGGGCTAAAATTGCGCCTCCGGGTGGTGATCCTGAATTGAAAGACTTATTAACAGCTTGGCATTGTGCTGATCCTGTAGATGAAGCTGAACGAGTTCGTAATGATCGCATCGAACAACTACAAGGAAATCGTAATCCTTTCATCGATAATCCCGATTTAATTTCTTGTTCAAATATCAAACAATTCCCGGAAGACTAAGCCTTAAAAAACTCAGATATAAACCCGGTTTATACAGTAAGTTTCAATCTCTTATAATAAATCGGATTTTTTACTTTATTGAAAACGAGATTAAATTCACTTCAAACAATGAAACAAGAAACAACTGAACAACCTTTTTCTTTCCTAACTCCCGATGAAATATGGTTAGATATTAAAAATCATTGGGCGGAAAACTGTCTAAAAGAGTTAGGATATTCTGGTTTATTTAATGGTTATCCTGATGGTAAGTTTAAACCCGATAACTTAATGACACGGGCGGAATTTGCAGCCGCTTTAAAGAAAGCCTTTCCTGATATTCCGGCTAAACGAGAAGCGATTCAATTTTCCGATGTTTCATCTAAGTTTTGGGCGTTTGAAGCCATTCGTTGGGCTTATGAACGAAAGTTTATTTCGGGTTATCCCGGTAATCTTTTTAAACCCCAACAAAATATTCCCAGAGTTCAAGCTTTAGTCGCTTTAGCAAGTGGGTTAAATTTGCAAGCAAATCCTCAACTGATTAACTCTTTTAGTCAACTTTTTGAGGATGCAAAAGATATTCCCAATTATGCTAATTCTGGTGTGGCTGCAACTTTAGAAAAACGAATTATTGCCAGTCCAAATAATCCTAAAAAACTCACACCCAATCAACCGGCAACACGAGCGGAAATTGCTGTTTTTATCGCCCAATCTCGTTTACAACCTGGACAAATAGATCGAGTGAATTCTCAAGTCATTATTGAACCTGTTATTTCTCCTGATTTTCTTCCGGCTAACCCCTGGAAAAATAATAAATTTGAACGAAAATTATCTCAATCTGCATCTAAAATTGATTGGAGTTATAACGAAGAAGTTTTAGCTGGTTATCAGCCAAAAACCGGAATTCAACTTTGGGATGTTAAAACGGGAGATTCTCTTAATTTAATTGCCGAAGAACCCAATCAAATTTATCATAGCTTTGCCCTGAATAACAACGCTGAAATTATCGCATTTTACGTTTACGACACCGAGAAAAAGCAACTGAGTCTGAAACTTTTAAATCGAACTAGCCAAGTTATTCAAAACTTTGAAACTATCCAATTCTTAGATTATTTCACCCTAGACGAAAAATTTTTAACCTTGTTAGAGTTTAGCCCAAATGGAGAATTTTTGGCATCATTTGCTGGAAGTATTGATGATCAATATCCTGATAATGGAGACATTCAAATTTGGGATGTAAAACAGGGTAAAACTATCCGAACTTTGACGTTTAACCCTCCGAAGTTAGAAAAACTGGTGTTTAGTCATAATAATGAAAAATTCGCCAGTTATAACAGCAAAGGACAAGTTAAAGTTTGGAATGTTAGCACAGGTGAATTGCTGTATACCTTGAATGAAGAAACAGTTATTGATAACATTACATTTAGCCTGGATAGTCAATTTTTACTGAGTTCAGTTTTAACTATTGTTAGCGGTTTTCCCATCGTTACTCATGTGCGAGTTTGGCAGATATCAACGGGAATGTTACGCTTTAACTTCAGTTTATCTGTAGATCGAACCAGCAGAAATAGAACTCTTTCTGGGGATGGAATGACTTATTTTGCCAGTGGAGAAGTAGCCGGGGCTAGCTTTTTTTATGTCGGAAGTCGTGAGACTTTTGACTTAGCTTTTCCGCCGAATATTTCTCCAATGGTAATCTATGATGCCCGACAAAATTTATTTAGTCCACAAGGGAATTTGTTTTCCATCGCAACTTCTGAGGGAGTGTTGATCTGGAATTCCTCTTATTAATCTCCTCATCATAAATCGGGTTTATTGCTATAGTCAACCTCGTAGGGTGTATCAAAAATTATTGGGTTATCCTGCCAACAAATTTCCCTAATTTGATGCACCCTACACATTTGGAATAGAAACCCGGTTTCTCAGAGTACACATTTTTAAGAATATGTTTTAAGCTTTTCTAGTAGTGCTAGAATGCCATCACCCATGTCTGAATCTCAAAATTCCCATCCCCAAGCTTTATCGCCCACTTTAACCGCTTTACAAGGTTTAATTGATGTTGTTGCTCAGTTGCGATCGCCGGATGGGGGTTGTCCTTGGGATCTCGCCCAAACGCCTCAAACCCTGACGCCCTATGTGATCGAAGAAGCCTATGAGGTGGTGGATGCGATCCGCAGTGGGGATATCGAAGCGATCGCAGAGGAATTAGGAGATTTATTGCTTCAGGTGGTTTTACAAGCCCAAATAGCTAGTGAGTCTCAACAATTTTCCCTCGAAGATGTTGCTAACCGCATCACCGAAAAAATGATTCGTCGTCATCCTCATGTCTTTGCAGAAGTTGAAGTTGAAACGATAGAAGAAGTCCATGAAAATTGGGAACAAATCAAAGCAGCCGAAAAGGGAGAAAACCCCGAAACCCAACCGTTATCGTCTAAACTCAGTCGGTATGCCCGTCAACTTCCGCCATTGATGGCAGGAATGAAAATCTCTCAAAAAGCGGCATCTGTTGGGTTTGAGTGGGAGAATATTCAGGGAGTTTGGGATAAGTTTCACGAAGAATTAGCGGAGTTTGAACACGCGCTTTTACACGAAGAAAAAGCTAATCAAGAAGCAGAATTAGGAGATGTTTTATTTACGTTGATTAATTTAGCCCGATGGTATGAACTTGATCCAGAAGCCGCGTTACAGGGTACAAATCATCGGTTTATTCAGCGATTTTCCCGACTTGAACAAGCTTGCGATCGCCCGTTATCTGAATACACATTAGAAGAATTTGAAGCCCTTTGGCAAAAGATTAAAGCTCAATTAGCCCAATCCAGTTAGTCTGTTTGACATCATCTCGGCACAGCCCATGTGCCTCTGTTTTTACTTTTGCTTTGGACTTTCTTCAAGCTCCAAGGCATTAGCCACAGAACGTCCATATTATTACTGTAACTACAGTTTAACACAGACCTCGAACAATTGCCAAATTTCGGGGGATTTTCTGTTAATAATTTTAAACTAAATAGATAAATATGCTCAATCTAGAGGAAAATTAAATTGGAAATAGAATTTTGATTTTCAGCCGTTTTGCTCTTGAGTCCTGATCAGAGTTGAAATGGCGGTGTTTGATTCTTTTAATAAAAGGCGAGAGAGAGGAACAATGCTTCAAACTAAAGTTTATTCCATTAATGTGATCAAAGATGAAGCCCGTCACTTAGTTTGTCAGGGGGTTGTTGGCTGTCATCAACCAATTTATACCTTGTGTCAATATATTCCAGCCCGAGACTGGGAAGGTGTTGAGTGTGAATTAGAAGACAATGACTTTTTACTGCGAGATCGGATTATTGATTTGATTGGTTATGAAGAGTGGCGAGAAGACTAAGCATATTTACTAATAGCAAGACTGCATTTCATAACAATCAGTTGATCTGAGTTGAAATCTTACCTAACCCTGATTTTTGGGGTTGGGTTTATTTTTTTTTGAGAGAAAATTATCAGTCTTGAATGCTGAGAGTTCATCACAGTCAGGGGTTTGTAAATAAACTTAAAATAGCTATCTAAAATCACCACTTTCGGCGACAATGGAGATGGATCTGTAAAACAGGCTACCAATTATCACTCAAAATCTGAATAAATTCCTAAAAAATCTCTTTCCGGTCAAGCTGGCTCAGAAACCCGGTTTCTCCTGGCTGTACAGTGCCTCAAATGCAGAAGTAATATCACATCCAATTAATTAATGATCATTGAGAAACTGGGTGGATCTGTCACTCGCCTTGAGACAAAATTGGTATTTTTGAAGCTTGAGTTTACTGTCAATATCTAATCTTAAAAGAGGAAAAATAATGACTTTTCATAAAATTTTAGTCGCCCTCGATATTTCATCTCCTGAAGTAGAAAGAGTTTTTCAAGAGGCGCTCAAAGTCGCCAAAACTGAAGGAAGTCACCTGATGTTATTTCATTGTATTTCTTGGGAGAACGAAGAAAAAATAAATCCCTTAGCTGGAATTGGGACTTTAGGAAATGTGAATTTACACACAATCCTAAAACAATTCTCCCAGGCAAGTTGGACAGAGCAAGTGAAGCAAGTTCGTTCCCAATTACAACGTTATTGTGATACAGCCGAATCTCAAGGAATTTCTGTAGAATATCAATATCAAGTGGGAAATCCCAGTGCGTTAATTTGTGAGCAAGCGAAAGATTGGAATGCCGATCTAGTGATTGTTGGACGACGAAACCGCATGAAATGGTCAGAATTCCTTTTAAAAAGTGTGAGTAGCTCTGTTTTGCATCATGCGTCTTGTTCAGTTTTTGTCATTCAAACGGAAACCGCCTGTACTAAACATCAATCAGCTTCTCAGACTCAACCTGTCTATAATTAATAGGAATGAGTGATAACTGATCACTGGTGACTGGTTACTGTCATTCCCCCGCCGACAATGGTGACAATTTCCAGGACATCTCCGGCTTTCATCTCTGTCGTTTCCCAAAATTGTCGGTGCAGAATTTCGCCGTTATATTCCACAGCCACCAAACGGGGATTTAATCCCATCTGTTCTAAAAAATCGGGTAATTTAGTGTGAGGAGAACAGGTTTTGACTTCTCCGTTAACCTGAAGTTGGATTGAATCAGACATGAGATTTTAACGGTTAATTTCAAGAAGGATTTGGTAAAATATTGTAAGTCCGTAAGGTTTGAATTCGCGTCAGTTGAGACAGAAAATATTGCGTCACTAGCGTCGGTTGTTCGGCTTCCATAATCGCTCGGACTACCGCAATCCGTTCCCCACCAATAGACATGACATCATCAAAATTATTCATATCAATTCCGCCAATGGCAAACCAAGGAATCGAACAATTGTCAGCCGCATGACGCACATATTCCAAGCCAGCAGCAGGTTTATCCGCCTTCGTGGGGGTTTGATAAACAGGCCCAACCCCAATATAATCGGCGCCCTGTTCAATTGCCTTTTGCATTTCTTGGGGGTTCGTCGTTGAACGTCCGATAATTCGTTGCGGGCCGAGTAACTGACGCGCTAAACTAATCGGAATATCTTTTTGTCCGAGATGAACTCCATCAGCGTTAGAAGCGATCGCTAAATCCACGCGATCATTCATAATAAACAGGGCATCATAACGATGACAAAGTTGAGAGAGCTTTTCTGCATTCTGAAGTCGAGTTTCATCATCGTTTTGTTTGTCGCGATACTGCACCAATTTCAGTCCGCCTTGCAACGCCGCTTCTACAATCGAGAACATTTTATCCGATGGAGAAGTCACTAAATACAAATAGGCATCATCGAGAAGTTGATAACGTCGATAAGCCAATAATCGACTTTCTAGGGTATAAACTCGATAGCGCATCTGCTTAAACGATACGCCCATATCCGGGTGATAAATTTTGCCGTATTCTTCCAGTACCCGTAGAGCTTCTTCGATGCGACAAAAATTCGCCTGTAATACGCTATCAATCCCCTCGCGTCTTTCTTCTTGGGGGTGCGTGAGTTCCGTACCCAAATCTCCAGGCGTGTTTCTCGACAACCGGAGTTCCATCGTATGCCACTGAGCCAATTCTTGTCGCAACTGTTTGCACTCCTCAGCCAATTCTGCGCTATCGAGTCCAAAGCGACACCATTCTTCAATAATTCTCAATCCCTCACGAGCGCGATCTAAATTTGCATCTAGAATGCGACAGAGGGCGGATTGCACCTGTTTATTCCAACTTTGTTGATCGACCATCAAACCTACCTCAATCTGTACTTAGCTTACCCGATTGCAGAAGAACCGCAGGCTACTATAGCAGATTTTCGAGATCAAGTTAGAGGGGCAAATGTAGCGTAAGTTCGTTTTGACACTCTGAAGTCGTGGCGCGGAGTGTCAAAATTCGCCAATTTGGTATACAATTCACAAGCATCAACATCACTAGGGTGAATTATGCTAGTCCAAGAGCAATCCATTACTGAGCAAGAGTTTTTAACTCAAATTGACGCGATTATTGATGGAAATCATCTGCTGAAGCATCCTTTCTATCAACTCTGGAATGAAGGCAAACTGACGCTAGGGATGCTGCAAGAGTACGCCCAAGAATATTATTTGCAAGTTCATCACTTCCCCACCTACGTTAGTGCTACTCACGCCGCTTGTGATGACTTAGAAATTCGTCGGATGTTGCTGGAAAATTTAATCGAAGAAGAACGGGGTTCTGCCAATCATCCTGAACTTTGGTTACGGTTTGCTGAAGGATTAGGCGTTGACAGAAAAGCCGTCAAGGAACGTCAACATCTCAAACAAACCCAACAATCGGTTAGCATTTTAAAAGAACTGTCTCGCAGTGAAAATCCAGTCAAAGGTTTGGCTGCGCTTTATGCTTATGAAGTCCAAATTCCAGAAGTTTCTACAACTAAAATAGCTGGACTGAACACCTATTATGGCATTACTTCATCCGATGCGGTTGCCTTTTTTAAAGTCCATGAACAAGCCGATGAAGTTCACTCTCAGATGACTCGTGATGCTTTGGTTAAACTCTGTCAAACAGACGAACAAAAACAAGAGGCGATTTCAGCGACAGAAGAAGCTGTTTTTGCTTTTAATTTGTTGTTAGATGGAATCTACGAAAAATACTGTCAAGCTGCTTAATTTGTGAACGGTAGGATGGGTTAGCATGGGCGTAACCCATCTTTCGTTAGAAAAAACACCCTCGACACGCTCGACACAAAGGGTTACTGCTACGGCTAATTCATAAATTACCCCTACAACCCTGTCACCTGTAATCTGTTCCCTATTCTTCTGTGTAAACCTGAGAAGAAACTGCGGTTTCTTTCATCTCAACAACAGGAAGATGAGCAGGTGTTAACTCGGGAACGGGCATATTGCGAATTTCCCAAGTTTTTAGTACAATTAAATATTCATAAAATGCTTGTAATGTACACCAAGCTAACCCGGAGCGACCATCTAACCAACCACCCAACATAACATACATATAAAAAAAGCGGATAAACGGCCTAAAGGGTAAACGCAGAGAAAAGTCTTTCAGCGCTCGGCGTCGTTCAACTTCTGATTTTCCAAAGAATAAATCTCCCCAATTAACAGTTCCTAATTCCAACTGCTTAACGGTTTCTGTGGCTTCATCGGTTGAGTAACGGTTGTGTTTTTCCAGCCAACGGGATAACCCTTTACTACAGGTATAATGGGGATAGGTTTCTTTTAAAAAACTCGTCTGCCCTTGACAAACTTCTCGTTCTGTGTGACCGTAATCGGTAAACCAGACTTTCTCCTTATGAAATAAACGCATTTGATAACGGGGATATTGGGTACTGCGACGAATCCAAGACCCGAGAAATATCACCCGTTCTGCGACATAATAACCAATATATTCAGAGCTTTTCATCGCTTCTAAACACTCAGAAAACAGCTCGGTCGTCATCCGTTCATCGGACTCTAGAATATAAACCCATTCGTATTTGCAGGGAACTTCCTGAAGCATCCAAGTTCGTTGACGTCCGTGACTTTCAAAAGCATGAGGGATGACGCGCACCGGATAACGTTGGGCGATTTCAACCGTGCGATCGCTACTTAAAGAGTCTACAACAATAATATCATCTGATAACATCGCCGACTCAATGCAAGCCGCAATATCAATTTCATCGTTGTAAGTCAGGATATAAATTGAAAACATTAGTTTTTGAGGAATTTAAAAACTTACCAATGAGAATAAAAAATTTAACACAAAAAACACAGTTTATAATCAGTAATCAGTTATCAGTTTTTTTCCGCTTATCCTGATACTGATTACTGTTAGCAAAATGCTTTGAGACTAACCCGCAGCAGGAGGTTTCCGACGACCCCCACCCAAAATTCCAACCCCTTTTAAACCGGTAAAACCGACTCCAATATAACCAATTGCGAGTAATAAACTGCTAATTCCGGTTTGTAAGCTGGACTTCAAAGAACGAGTTTTAGCCTGTTCTTCGAGTTGTTGCTGACGTTCTCTAATTTGAGTTAAAAGCTGAGTCGGTAGACTATCAGCTTGCTGTTCTAAAAACTGTTCGAGAACTTGAGGATTTGTTTTGGATTGTTCGAGAACGTCTTTAACTTGCTGAGGCAGATCTTCTCGAGCCAAAAGTTGATTCAACTGTTCCTCATTTTGAATTACACTACTAAACTGATTTTTGAGTAGATTTTTCCGTTGTTCAACCTGTTGTTGAAACTGATCGCTTCCCAGTTGGGTTTCCAGTTGAGTTTCCGCTTGAGAAGCTTGTTGCTGAATTTGACTCAACGCTTCCGCCCGCGCTAAACGAGTATTATTCAAATGGAGGGGAAATAACAACAGATAAAGCAGTCCCAATAGACTCGCGAGCAGTGCTATCCAAAATCTCAAATCAACTAAAGCTTTAATCGGTTTTTGACTTCCTCCAGAAGTAACGCTATCCATCCAAAAACCAATCAAAACTAAACCCATTCCGACCATGGGGACAATACCGCGATCAACCAATTGGCTCGTAACACTCAGTTGCCATCCTCGATTGAGTAAATTGGGCGGAATTAACAAGATCAGGTAGTCTACTAAAGAAGAGACAATCAAGATAGCCCCGATCAGTTTAACACTCCAAGCGGCGAGTGAGGGAAATTGACGGCTAGTAGTTGCTTTCATAGGATTGAGTGAACTCAGTGATCATCTGCATAAGCAGCAGGGTGGAATAATTTGGGGGCGAGTCAAGATAGTTTTTGGCTTCTCAAACCCGCAAAAGGAGAATGCAGATTTTCAAGTTGTTATAGACTGATGCAGGAGCCTATCGGGTTAGCTTAACGCCGGAGTCAAATGACCTGGGCTAACGATATAACTTGATTAACGCTAGCCTAGCATACCGACTGTAACTTTCTTTACCCCGTGAACCCGTAAGCATCGGGTTTACAAGTGTGACCTCAATATGGAGATCACCGATAATCAAATCGCGCTCCCTAATGAAATTCAGACTATCATTATTACGGATCAAAACTCATGGCAAATCCCGATTCATTAAATCTCAAAAATCTTTACACCTTGGAACAATTACAACAGGCGATCGCTTCAGATCCAGCGGCTTGGCGTCCTTTGGTTTTAACCAATGGTTGTTTTGATTTGATCCATGCCGGACATATTCGTTATCTACAGCAAGCTAAAACTTTGGGGCGATCGCTAATTGTCGGCTTAAATAGCGATCGCTCAGTTCAAAGCCTCAAACCAGCAAAACCTGGATTTCCACCTCGTCCAATTGTATCGCAAATGCAAAGAGCCGAAGTTCTAGCCGCCCTCAAACCTGTAGATGCAGTGGTGATTTTCAGTGAAGCTACGGCGACTCAACTGATCGAAACGTTAAAACCCGAAATCTACGCCAAAGGTGGCGACTACACCCTAGAAACGTTACCCGAAACCCCTGCTATTTTAGCCTATGGGGGGAAGATTAGTTTGATTCAAGTCGAAGTTCCCCTCTCGACTAGCACAATTGTTAATCAGATTTTGCAACGATCATAGAATAAGGAGACATACACCTGTACAATAGTTGAGGATCTGCACACCAGTGTCATGTAGATTGCTCACCCCAAAACGCCTCCTATGACTGATTCGACCCTATTCAAAGCACAGGACGCATCACTCAACCCGGATGATGTTCGCTCTCAACTCAACTCGGGTTCTGAGAAAACGAAGCTACAACTGATTCAAACATTAGCGGAGGCGGGGGAAGTCGGTTTACCCGTATTAATGGAGTTTTTGTTAGAACGTCAATCTGCTTCTCCGACTCCTGTTGAGGGTAAAGCGTATCAGATTCTTTACAGCGCTAACTCCTCTGAGGTTCAAGATTTTCTACAAGCTCATTTTCCCAAAGGTTTACTCTCAGCCAACCCGGAAGCAGAAGCGGACTACAGTCAGCTTCAAACACTCCTCGCTCAACAAGACTTTCAAGAAGCGGACAAATTAACCCTGCAAAAGTTGTGCGAACTTGCGGGCCAAGCTGCTGTTGAACGAAAATGGGTTTATTTTTCGGAAGTCAAACGCTTCTCTACGGCTGACTTACATACCCTTGATTTGTTCTGGCGGATCTATTCTGAAGGAAAATTTGGTTACTCTGTACAACGACAGCTTTGGTTAGGTGTTGGGAGAAACTGGGAGAAACTTTGGCCAAAAATTGGCTGGCGTCAGAATGGAAATTGGACTCGCTACCCGCAAGAGTTTACCTGGGATTTAACTGCACCTGTGGGTCATTTACCCCTATCTAACCAACTGCGAGGGGTGAGGTTGATTGAAGCGTTGTTCTCCCATCCAGCTTGGTCAGAGCCGTGACACGTACTTAATCCTTAACTGAAAAGATTAATCCGTTTGGCGCAATGCCCGACGCGCCAGTTTGGCGTAGGTTTTCACCGTTTCATAGGGCATTTCCAAGTCTACTGCGATCGCAATCAAAGATTCTCCATCTTCGCGACGGGCTAAAATTGTCGCCCAAGTTTCCGCAATTTTTTGAGTGCGATTTCCCCCCGTGCGCTTTCGTTGTGTGGTGAACTGTTCAGCTAACTCGGCAATCCGTTCACCCAATTGTTGTGAACTTGAAGGAATAACTTCTATTTCCTCAAGCTGCCACTGGCAAAGGGTTTGTCCCAAGCCAAAGGTTGTTTTATGTCCGGTTCCACAATAAGGAGCAAACCGCCCCAAAGCATAAAATAATTGTTGATTTTCCGCAGAAGCTAAAGAAGATTTTTTCGATAAACCTAATTCAATTGCCCCGGTAAATCCCGTTACCATTCCCCGTTTTCCGGCAGCCACTTTTGCAGAAGCGATCTGATGGCGTTGAATAATCACCGACTCATCCACCCAGTCTAAGAAAGACTCTTGTTCAACAGGAAGATTAGAAAAATCATTCCAACGCCGTAAGTAGCTATGAAACAAATTCGTGGGGAGAGGCAGGGGAAAATGATGACCTTTGCGCCGAAAACTGGTTGGACTCAGAAAACTCAAATTAATCCTAGCAGGTTTCGGAATCGGCGCATCAAAAAGTTGACGATAAGTTGTTGGCGCTAAAGCAATTTGGCAAGATTGAATTGTTAACGGTGCATTTCGCAATTCAACCTGTGGAGGTAAACGTTTAACCCACTCCGCTAACCAGCGTACAACCGGCTCTGACAAAGCCGTAATAGACCAAAGATAAGTCTGTTCTGGTTGCAATTGCAAGTGTTTTCCCGACATTTTCAGCCCACCTTCCAACCCCGAAAGCGTAAAAGGCTTTTCTGACTGCTTTATAAAACTGATATAACGCGGTACAAACCGTGTTAACGTTTACTTCCTGCATCACCCCGGACTGTCGGCAGCACCCGGTCAGACAGGCTCAAACCGAATAGCCTTCGGCGTAATGCTTTAAGTTGAGGCTCGCATTCAAATCGCGAGCAATTGATATGTCGCAAGCTTCACAGATGAAAACTCGTTCTTTCAGTGCTATTTCTTGAATGTGACCGCAACTTGAACAGGTTTTAGTTGACGGGTAAAATCTATCAGCAAACACTACTCTTGAACCGTACCACTCAGACTTATACTCGACTTGGCGACGAATTTCAGAAAGAGCAGAATCAGCAATAGCACCCGCTAACTTGTGATTTTTTAACATCCCAGAAACATTCAAGTCTTCTAACCCGATGACTGCGTGGTTTTTGCATAGCCATGAGGTTAATTTGTGAATTGTATCTTTGCGAATGTTGACAATTCTTTGTGAAGCTCTTGCTAATTTGAGTTTGGCTTTATTCCTGTTGTTTGAACCCTTCTGTTTTCTAGAAAGTTCGCGCTGAAGTCGAGCCAGATTTTTTTGAGCTTTTTTGTGGGCGGCTGGATTGACGAAAACAGTACCATCTGAACAGGTCGCCAATGCCTTAACCCCAACATCAACACCCAGATAAACTCTTGATTTAACAGTCGGTTCTGGCTCAAATTCGTAGGCTACAGAGATATACCAAGAATCGGCAACCCGACTAATTGTAACTCGTTTAGTCTGGATTTCGGTTAGGGGTTCGTAGGTGTTAACCCATCCAATAAAAGGGAGTTTTAACCTCCTTCCTGAAAACTTCATTACCTTACCGCAATTATCTAAAGTAAAGCTATCATTTCTGCCTTTTTTCTTGAACTTAGGATGTTTGGCAACGCCTTGAAAAAAGCGACTGAAAGCTTCCCCTAAGTGCATAAAGGCAAATTGATAAACTCTAGAACTTAGCGTTGACTGCCAGGAGTATTGAGGTTTAATGTGATTGGTGTAAAATTTTTTGAGCTTGTTCGTTGAAGGTTTTAGTCCTTCTTTATAAGCCTCGTTCCACATCGCTAAGGCCCAATTCCAGACCCATCTTGAATATCCCGCGTGTTTAGCCATTAAGGTCTTTTGACGGTTATTAAGTTTGAGTTGGGTCTTGAAGGCTCGTTGCATAGATGTATTCTGTTATCTGACAGATAGTACCGTGTTGTACCATAAATTGTCAACTAAGTTACTGCTCTCCATCGTGAAGATAAGCCGATAAGTCCGGGTTCGTTTGTCGCACTTGGTCAAGAAACCAAGCATGAAGCCCGATAGTATATTGAGGATACAGCAAATCTGCACCGCTCGGACGCAGAGCTAAAGCTAACCCCACCAATTCAGTTTCAGTAGACCAACTTAAGGAAGTCGTTTTTGTTAAAGACCGTTTCACGCATTGAAGTCCTCATAAAAGAGTGATCTCCAACTCAGTATAAACCGTTTTTTTACCCAATAAACCTTTTTCTCGGGCGAGGGTTCCCCCAGAGGTATCTTATTAAATTTTTATAACTACTCTATAAGAAGGTTGTCAATTTTTTTGGCGTTCATTGCCTAGCAATGCCCTAAGTCCCTGCACATGAATCAACGGATCTGTTGTCAGATTACCCTGAGATTAGTGATACTGAATTTGAGAGACGGAAATTGCTAAACCTGTTGTGGGGTCTGTCATTTCGTAGCGAGAAATGGTGACTTTTTCCGGTTTAGTGAGATTGAGTTCTTGGTTGTGATCACTCTTGAAAGATGTTTGAGGCGTTTCAGCAGTTATGCCCATCATACTCATCGTAATTAAGGCAATCGCAGCAGAAAGTTTTAAGGAGGTGTTGAGGTTTTGAGGGTGGGGTCTGATGGATTTACTAAGCATGATCAATTGTCCTAAAAATAATGATGAAATTGAAAGAGTGGAATCGTCAATCGCTGAGGGTAATGAACTGTTTCTCGATCTGAGTTGATTTCACCAAACCCTCTTTATGTAGAACGGTCTGTATATTCTTATTATGTAGACAGGTCTGTATATTGTCAAGCGAGTTTGTAAAATTGCTTTTGTGTGAGGTTAGCTCATGGCTCTTGGCTGCGTACCCCTGGAAATTGTCTCCGGGTGCGACTTCAAGGGAGAATGCGATATGATTATATTATACAGACCTGTCTACACAGATGCTATGGTAAAGACAAAATCATCCTCTCGTTCCTCTGTCCGCGATCGCATTTTGGCGACGGCATCTGAACTGTTCTACTCCGAAGGGGTGCAGAATGTCGGCATTGATCGGATTATTGCGGAGTCGGGTGTTGCGAAAATGTCGCTGTATAACCATTTTAAGTCTAAGGATGCCCTAATTGCGGCTTGGCTACAACAGCAGGATGAATGTTGGCGGACTTGGTTTCAAGAGGCGGTGGAACGCTTGGCTACGAAACCAGAAGATCGGGTGTTGGCGATTTTCGATGCGCTGAAAGAATGTTTTGAGCAGCCTGATTTTCGCGGCTGTGCTTTTCTCAACTCGGCGGTTGAGTTAGTTGATCCAGAACATCCGGGTTATCAGGTTTCTTTGGAGCATCAGCAGGCGAATTTTGATTATATTCTCTCTCTGGTGAAAGCGGCTAATTTGCCTAATGCGGAGGAACTGACTCAACAGTTGGTAATTTTGGTGGTGGGTGCGACGGTGGTTGCGATGATGGAGCGTCGTTCCGAAGCGGCTATGCAGGCTAAACAGGCGGCGTCGGTGTTGATTGGGGCTTCTCGAGCTAAAAATCTATCTTGACATCCTCCCACTACGGCCGCGAGACTGTCAAGATAAGCAAGGCTTATCTCATCCCCGCGCACAAGGCGACAGGGTTTTCTTCTCGGCGATTTATAATAAACTGTTGATCAAATCTGTTGTACATAGCTCTCTGAAGTAGATTAGTTAAACCCGAACCTAAAACCTATGCAAGCATCAGTCGCTTGGAGTTCCCAATCATCAGTTCTTCGCTTACCCCAACCCGTTCATCGTCATTCTTTGAGACTTGTTGCTTTGGGCGATAGTCTAGTTTATGGCTTTGGTGATCCTGAAGGTGGAGGTTGGGTTGAACGACTGCGACGACAATGGATGTCACCGGGTAGTCCGGGTCATGTCGTTTATAATCTGGGTGTGCGAGGAAATCGAGCGGTTCAGGTGCGAGATCGGCTTGAACACGAATTCCGTCATCGCGGTGAACTGAGAAATCGTTTTCCTGATGTGATTATACTCTCAGTTGGAGTCAATGATAGCGCTAAAGTTCAATCCCCTCAAGGTCGCAGTTATACGGAGATTGAACAATTCCAAACGGTAATCAATAGTTTACTGAATTGCGCCCAAAATCTTTGTCCGGTTTTGTTTGTCGGAATGGTTCCGGTTGATCAGACGAAAATGCCATTTCAAGATTGTTTATATTACAATCACGAAAATCAATTTTGCTACAAAGAAGCGACTCGTTTAGCTTGTTTAGAACGAAATATCCCCTATCTTGATATTTTTCAACAGTGGTTAGAACAAGGTGAAACGTTCTGGAAATCGCGCTTGAGTGTAGATGGTTTACACCCGAACACTATCGGTTATCAAACGTTACTGCAAGATGTCCTCAATTGGGAACCGATTGTTCACTTGAGTCGCACCCATTCTCAGTTCATCTAATTAGAGATAACAAAATTATCTAAACAGATGAGGATATTTTTGAGAAAGATTGTTAAATAAAACGTCTGCGGCTAGTTGATTTCCGGCAATATTCCAGTGAGTATCATTGGGTTTGTAGAGTCGTTGTTGACTAGAAGCGGTGATAAACTCATCCATTACATCAATATAGTCTATCTTGTTTTGTTGAAAGGTTTCCTGTAACATTCGGTTCGGAATTCGGAAATCTAACTTATCTGGATCATCCGAATCAAATCTTTCGACAATTTTTGCTTGCAGCTTTTGATCCACCTGAACTTCATCAGGAATAATCACCACCACTAGCTTAATATTCCGATAGTCGCAGATTTCCTTAATTTTGATAATATCACTGACGGCATCTTCTACATAGCTCTCAAAGATGTCATCAGCCGGATTTTTAACGAACATATTGCTTTTGTTTTTGGTATCCTTTAAGTAAAATTCATCGTTTTGGGTGGGTGCATTGTCAACGTATGTTAAACTATTATTGGGATTGAAAACTAAGCCTTCATACTGGGTTTGAAGTTTAATTAGCGATCGCACAAAAGAAATCACATAGGATTGATATCCTACTCGCTCTTTTGCTTTGAATTGATTATCCATAAAATCATTGCCAATATAAAAGGATAGCAACACCATATCCGGTTGATATTCTAACCCTTCATTGATTAACAAAGACAGATAATCTTTTGGCCCCATTCCAGGAATTCCCATGTTTATTAACTCAATTTTTTGATTGTTTTGATTGAGTTTTTCTTCTAACAGAGTGAGATAATTGTGTTGATAGGGAACAATTCCAAAGCTGAAAGAATCTCCAATGCCGATAATTCTATAAGTTCCGGCGGGTGTTTTTAAGGGATATTCTACATCTTTAAACCCTTTGGAATTTAAGGTGAATTCAAAATCCTGAGAATGGGGTTTTCCTCGCCAACGGTTGTAAGATTGATCGGGAAAGAGAAAGGTTGGGTTGATTTTATGATAAATTCTGAAGGTTATTTCTGATAAAATACAGGTAATTGAGGTAATAATTAAGGTTTGCAAGAAGAACGATTTAACTTGTTTTATTTTGATCATTTTAAGTTCCAATTTGTTGACAAAACATTGATATTGCTACAGAGACTTAAATTCCTAGCTAATTTTTAGTCCTCTGAAGAGGACTGTTACTATCAGACAGGGACTTAAAGTAATTATCCGTATTTTTTCGTAAATTTTCAAACAAAATCTCAGCCGCGAGTTGATTTCCCGCCGAATTCCAGTGAGGTTCTTGGAGAAGATAGAGATGTTGTTTTTGTTGTTCGGTTTTGAACCGATCTAAAAAATCGATGTAGGGAATATTCTGGGCTTCTAGATGTTGTTTTAGAATGTCTTGCATACAGTTGATTTGATATTTATTGGGGTTCAGTTCAAATTCTTCAATAACTTGATTAAACAGCTTTGGGTTAACCTGAAACTCATCGGGATAAATGGCGACAATAAACTGAATATTTTGGTCTTTGAGGATTTGATTCATTTCTGAAACACTGTTGAGAATGTAGTTAATATTTTTATCTCTCTTTCCCTCGGCTAAGTCATCTTTTCGGCAAAAACTTAAACGATGTTTTTCAACTTCTAAAAAAGCTTCAAGCGAGAGGATACCGGGCGATTTTTCAACGGGAGGAGTAGGATTTATGTTTAAATTTTGAGGACTGGAAGAGGCAATTAAACGTTCAGTTGGTTGTAATACTTGTTTGGATTTTGCAGCTTCTTGAAAGATTTTATATTTTTGTTGGATAAATAGCCATAGCCTCGACTGTCCGATCATGGGATAACCCAAGATTACTAATTCTTCCCGTTTATCAATATCAATATAAATATCATTGACAATAATTCGTTTACGGTTAGGATCAGCATCAATAAAGTCATTTCCCACAAAAAAACCCAAGACGACTAAATCAGGATTGTATTGTAAACCGAACTTTTTTAACATCTCCAACTGTTCCCCTGTGTGGGTTCCAGGATAACCTGTATTAATCACCTCGACTTGAGATTGACGATAATATTCTGTGAATTTATTTTCTAATAACGCAGTGTAATTTCCTTCTTTTCCCCCCGCCCAGTTAAAAGAATCACTAACAACCAACATCCGAAATTTTCCCGGTTCTCTTTCTAAGGGATAATCTTGGTCATTAAACCCAAATTGATTATTTCCATTGGCGTAGGGACGAATTTTAAAGCCTAAATCTTGGTCGTATTGATAAAGTCCTTTAAATAGATAAGGTTCTAGGACAATCATCAAAAATTCTACTAAAAATAAAGGAACAACTGTCCAACAAAATAACAGGATTAAAGTTTGACGAACTTGTTTAAGCCGAAGTGACTTGAGAGATTTTAACATAAACTTCAAGATCTAAAATGAGTCAGACATTCTACGATAGCAATCTTTAATCCAACTGTCTAGGGATTGGGTTTCTAGAAATAGGCATGACTAATACTTTATCAACTCGGTTTCCATCCATATCAACCACTTCAATTCTTAAACCATTCCATTCAAAATGATCTGCAACTGAAGGAATACGACTCAAATGAGTAATCACAAAACCGCCAACAGTGTGATAATTTCACGGGGACAGTCCGGCGAACCCAATTTTGAGAGCAAATTCATCGGTTTAGCAATAATAACCGCAATCCGTTCAGGATGATTTAACGCTAACCGTTTTGGAACTAATTCCCCAAAAATTAAAGATAAATAAGCAATCAAACTAACCACAACGGCTAAAGCGATGACATCACTATAAGGATCTAAAATAGGAATTTGACTCAGTTCAACCGCTAATTTTTCCGCCAACGTCGCTCCGCCAAACGCTCCCGCTAAAATTCCAATTAGTGTAATCCCTACTTGCACCGTCGTTGACACTCCCTGCGCTCTCTGCGACAGGGATTCTACATTCTACGTCAGAATTTGCTCTAACAGGTTTTCACCAATTAGAGTAGAGACTCCAACTCCTGTAGCGTTAATTCGGGAATGCCCTTCCCTATTTTTAGTTGAATTCAAAATATTTTTAGCAGCGTTTGTGTCTCTATGAAGCTTGCATCCACAACGACAAATATGGGTGCGAGTTGATAGAGACTTTTTAACGATTACCCCACAATTACTGCATTTTTGTGAAGTGTAGTGGGGTGAAACAGCAATTGCTAATTTACCAAATTTAGCTGCAAAATATTCTATCCATTTCCGAAACAAATACCATCCTGCATCGCTAATTGACTTAGCTAAACAATGGTTTTTTATCAAATTTCTAACACTTAAATCTTCGTAGGCGACTACATCGTTTGATGTGCATACGTTACGCGCTAGTCTTTTAGCGTGTTCATTCCGTTGTCTACTTACCTTTAAATGTTTTTTGGCGTAAACTTTTCTACTTTTCCGTCTCCCCGATGAACCTTTGACCTTTTTATAGATTTGTCTCTGAGATTTTTTAATAGACTTTTCGGCTTTTCTCAGAAACTTAGGATTTGGTTCTTGATAACCGTTGGAATCTGTATAGAAAGATTCTACACCAACATCTAGACCAATTTCCTTTCCAGTTTTCGGTTGAATATCGGTAATAGTAATATCCAGACAGAACTGGCAGTAATAACCATCAGCACGACGGAGAAGTCTAACTCGCTTGATAGACTTAACTGGGTACTGATGGATATCCCATTTTCCCAAAAGTTTAAGCTCACCAATCCCTTTTTTGTCAGTTATCGTGATTCGCCTTTTGGTTGGATTAAGCGCCCAACCCGACGTTTTATATTCAACGGAACGACAATCTTTTTGGAAACGAGGATATCCTTTCTTCCCAGGTTTTTTTGATTTACAATTTTCATAAAAACGATAAATTGCCAACCATGCTCGTTCAGCAGCAGCTTGTACTGCCATTGAGTTTAGGTCTTTGACAAAGGTGAATTCAGAACGTTGTTCTGTAGAATACTTGTTTAAAGCAAATCGATTAATTTTGGCTTCTTTAGGTGCGTCCATCCAATAACGAATTGACTTGTTTCTAATGAACTGTACCGTTTTAATCGCTTCATCAATCGCTCTGTACTGATGAAGCTTTGCTTTAACTTTGTATTCGAGAACTATCATTGATTCGACCTCTCAATGGGTTGTTTGCTTGCTACTATCAACTTTAACACGGTAAGCTGGTTTTGTCGATAAGAACAAGTAGACAACCCAAGATGAAACTAAAGTCTATAGATTACAAGCATTACAACCATTCAGTCGGATTGGCTTGTGTCCATCTCGTCTGGATTCCAAAAAGAAGAAAGCCTGTGCTAACTGGAGATGTAGCAACACGCTGTCGGGAGATATTTTATGAATTGGCAATTGAGAAAGAATGGGAGATTAAAACCCTGGAAATAGCTCCTGATCATATTCACTTGTTGATCTGTCATCAACCTGATTATGCCATTAATCAGATTGTGCAAGCTTTTAAAGGGAGATCATCACGTTATCTAAGAAGAGAATTTCCTCATTTATTGAAACTTCCTAGTCTATGGACTCGCTCATATTTTCACACTACTGCTGGTAGTGTTAGTTCTAAAGTTATCATGGAATATATTAATGATCCTCATCACAACACGCATTAACAGACAGGCGCTTAAAAGCGCTACCTTGCCTTCGTCCACTCACTAAAGTTACGTGGTTTTCGGCTGCGTCAATAATAAAAAGCGATTTGGGGTATTTGCCAATTCTAGGGCGGTGTGGGCTTTTTGATTTCCCGCATTGGCTAATTGTTGCAAACGAGCCTTGCGAGATGATACGATCGCGATCTCACACATCGCAAACACACCATTGATCAAAACCAACAGCAGCACAATCAAAATTTCACCGAGAACCGTAAACATTTTGAAAATCCCCATTAACGAATCGCTAAATTCTCTACAATATTAGAATATTGGAACGACTTTCCTTGCTCTATCCCTAAAGCGTCTATGACATTTTCTGCGATTGTTCGGGCGACTGCTCGATCGCCGCTAACCCGTGAACTGCTGACCAAACTCAATCAACATCAATCACTGTACCTCAACGGAGTCTCACGGCTACCGAAAGGACTGGTGGCTTCGGCTTTAGCCCAAGAAGCGGGACTGAATTTATTTGTTGTCACCGCCACTCTAGAAGAAGCAGGACGCTGGTCAGCCCAACTGGAAGCGATGGGTTGGTCTTTGGTTCATTTTTATCCGACGTCTGAGGGTTCCCCCTACGAACCTTCTTACTCAGAAGAAATGATCTGGGGTCAAATGCAGGTGTTAGCAGATTTGGTCAACCTTGGTGAAAAAACCGCAGAAAATGGGAAAATTGCGATTGTTGCCACTGAGCGATCGCTACAACCTCATCTTCCCCCAGTAGAAGCCTTTAAACCCTACTGTCTCACCCTCAAACGGGGAATGAGTCAAGACTCCAAACAACTCGATGAACAACTGGCGACTCTGGGTTATGAACGAGTTTCCCTGGTTGAAACTGAAGGTCAATGGAGTCGTCGCGGTGATATTGTTGATATTTTTCCGGTTGCGGCTGAACTCCCGGTGCGTTTAGAATGGTTTGGCGATGAACTTGAACGCATTCGAGAATTTGACCCGACAACTCAGCGATCGCTCGATAAAATAGAGCAATTGGTTCTCACGCCTACTGATTTTACCCCTTGGGGAATTGGGACGGAAAATTGGAAAATCGACCAAAGCGCCTGTTTACTTGATTATTTACCCGAACTAACGTTAGTTGCGGTTGATGAACCGGATCAATGTGCGGCGCATGGCGATCGCTGGTATGATCACATCGAACAGAGTTTGTTAGAACAAAACTCCTCAAATAAACATCCCAAACTTCATCGTTTGTTTAAGGACTCTTTTGCTGAGATTTCTACTCGCTTTGATCGGCTTTATCTATCGGAACTCACGGAAGTTATCCCTTCTCAATTGGTTGCAGGTTCGCCCAGTCTCAACCTCTCCAGTCGTCCTGTTCCGATCATGCCTCATCAATTTGCCAAACTCGCCGATCTGATTCGTCAAGAGCGTAATCGTCATTTTTCCATATTCTTGGTTTCTGCACAACCGAGTCGTTCTGTCGCCCTGTTGTCTGAACACGACTGTCCATCAAAATTTGTTCCCAACCCTCGCGACTATCCCGCTATTGATGGTTTAATTAAAGATACTCCCGTTGCGCTGAAATATACCGGACTGGCTGAACTTGAAGGGTTTATTTTACCGACCTTTCGGTTAGTTGTGGTGACGGATAGAGAGTTTTATGGTCAACATTCTCTCGCTACTCCCAGTTATATTCGCAAACGGCGTCGGGCTGCTTCTAAACAAGTTGATCCGAATAAACTCCGTCCGGGAGATTATGTGGTTCATCGTCAGCATGGAATTGGGCAGTTTATTAAGTTAGAAAGTCTGACGATTAATAATGAAACCCGCGATTATTTAGTGGTTCAATATGGTGATGGGTTATTGCGGGTGGCGGCGGATCAATTGGGAACCTTATCTCGGTTTAGAAGTACAGGCGGGAAAGTTCCTATACTGAATAAACTCTCCGGGAAAGCTTGGGAGAAAACCAAAAATAAAGTCAAAAAAGCGATTCAAAAATTAGCCGTTGATTTGCTGAAACTCTACGCCCAACGCGCCCAACAAACGGGGTATAATTATCCTCAAGATACGCCTTGGCAACAAGAACTTGAAGACTCTTTCCCCTATCAACCGACTCCCGATCAACTGAAATCAACTCAAGACGTTAAACGGGATATGGAAGCCGAACGTCCGATGGATCGTCTCGTTTGTGGAGATGTGGGCTTTGGGAAAACTGAAGTGGCAATCAGGGCGATTTTTAAGGCGGTAACTGCTGGAAAACAGGTGGCATTTCTTGCGCCAACCACGATTTTAACGCAACAACATTATCATACTCTCAAAGAACGATTTGCGCCCTATCCGATAGAAATTGCCTTGTTAAATCGCTTTCGCACAACGGCTGAACGCCGAGATATTCAACAACGGTTAACAACTGGGGAAATTGATATTATTGTGGGGACACATTCGATTCTCAGCAAAACAATTCAATTCAAAGATTTGGGCTTATTAGTCGTCGATGAAGAACAACGGTTCGGGGTGAATCAAAAGGAAAAAATTAAAACTCTCAAAACTCATATTGATGTTCTAACATTAACCGCGACTCCTATTCCTCGGACTTTATATATGGCGTTGTCGGGAATAAGAGAAATGAGTTTAATTACCACACCGCCTCCCTCTCGTCGCCCGATTAAAACTCATTTATCTCCCTATAATGAGGAAACGGTTCGCACGGCGATTCGTCAAGAATTAGATAGAGGCGGACAGGTGTTTTATGTAGTTCCGCGTATTGAAGGCATTGAGGAAAAATCAGCTAAAATTCGCGAAATGGTGCCAAGCGCGAGGATAGCTGTTGCTCATGGTCAAATGGATGCGGAAGAATTAGAATCAATTATGCTGACCTTTAATGCGGGGGAAGCTGAGATTTTAGTCTGTACAACGATTATTGAATCGGGCTTAGATATTCCTCGGGTGAATACGATTTTAATCGAAGATGCTCATCGGTTTGGGTTAGCCCAATTGTATCAGTTAAGGGGGCGGGTTGGACGTTCGGGAGTTCAAGCCCATGCTTGGTTATTTTATCCCGTTGCTGCCGATGGACGGGCTATCTTATCCGATGATGCCCGTAAACGGTTAAAAGCCATTCAAGAGTTTACCCAGTTAGGTTCGGGCTATCAACTCGCCATGAGAGACTTAGAAATTCGCGGCGCAGGTGATATACTGGGAGCCGAACAATCGGGTCAAATGGATGTAATTGGATTTGATCTTTATACGGAGATGTTAGAAGAATCGATTCGGGAAATTAAAGGTCAAGAAATCCCGCAAGTGGATGATACGCAAATTGATCTGACTTTAACGGCGTTTATTCCTTCTGATTATATTCCCGATATTGATCAAAAAATGAGCGCTTATCGAGAAGTTGCCTCTTGTAATAGTCGCGATGAACTGGTAAGATTGGAGGAGGATTGGTGCGATCGCTACGGCCCAATACCGACACCCGCCCAACAGTTAATTCGGGTGATGGAACTCAAACAAATTGCCAAAAAACTCGGTTTTTCTCATATCAAACCGGACAAGGAAACCAAACAACATATTATCCTCGAAACGCCAATGGAAGAACCCGCCTGGAATTTGTTAAAGGAGAAGCTTCCGACTCATTTACATTCTCGGTTTGTTTATAGCAAAGGCAAAGTCACGGTTCGCGGTTTAGGGGTGATGAATGCCAGTAAACAACTGGAATCTTTAATTGAATGGCTAGATAAAATGCAGGATGTTCTCAGCGAGAAGAAGGAAGAAGTCATTCAACTGGGTTAATCTCCTGACATCCTCGGGTTGGGGCTAGACAAAATCAGAAGGCTGTTTTATCATGTTGACAGTTAGATTTTTGGCAAACCGAAGCGGAGGCGAAAACCCCAGGGGGTTCACGAAAATCGCCAGAACCTCGACAAATGAATAGTTTCACAGTTTCGGTTGTTGGTAAAAGATGCCGGAGTCGAGATTTTTCGAGGGCTGAAATGAACCTAAAAATTAGGTTCACGAAAATCGGTTCTAGAAGTCTCTCCCAGACTCACCTTCAGTCGGCGGACTTTCCAACATTAAATTCCCCGCAAGGGGACTGAAACAGATCTGGATTTTTACAGACGTCACAAACGCTTCATACTTTCCAACATTAAATTCCCCGCAAGGGGACTGAAACATTGAGCTACAAAAATCATCAAGTTCAGTAAGTTGTTCTTTCCAACATTAAATTCCCCGCAAGGGGACTGAAACACACTCCGCGAGTTCTAATAAAAAATTAGAAACAGCTTCGATCTTTCCAACATTAAATTCCCCGCAAGGGGACTGAAACATCGCTTCGTCATACTCAACTAAAGCTTCATTGTAAGTTTTGACTTTCCAACATTAAATTCCCCGCAAGGGGACTGAAACTAATTAAAATAACGTCCGGGTAGCGGCCCTACCCAATTGCTTTCCAACATTAAATTCCCCGCAAGGGGACTGAAACGATTAGCTTCTGTGCGATCGCAACTTTCTAATGGTCTTTCCAACATTAAATTCCCCGCAAGGGGACTGAAACATGGCGGCTCTTAAATCCGCATTGGTGATGATGCTTTCCAACATTAAATTCCCCGCAAGGGGACTGAAACAGACACATAGGGGGTCATGGGTATTACTTCACGTAATGTGAGGTTGGCTTTCCAACATTAAATTCCCCGCAAGGGGACTGAAACTTCATTCGGAAACATTGACTTAAACCATTCTTCATCTTTCCAACATTAAATTCCCCGCAAGGGGACTGAAACGCCGCAGCATAAGCCCAAACTTTAGGATCATTAATTCTTTCCAACATTAAATTCCCCGCAAGGGGACTGAAACTTCGGAACAATCGCTTTCAAATATTGCTATAAACCCGGTTTTGCAAATAAACTGGGTTTTTCTATTTACCCGAAAAACTGCTATAATATCTTTCAGAATAGACCTAAATCAATACAGTTGTAGTGCTTAAGTTCATTGACCTATTTTCTGGAATAGGCGGTTTAAGATTAGGGTTTGAAAGAGGAATTGAGTCTATTGGTTTGAGGGGAGAATGTGTGTTAGCCAGTGAAATTGACGGCGAAGCCAATCAAGTGTATTCTCGCAATTTTCAGCACATTCCCGCCGGAGATATTAGCCAAATTCAATCTTTACCTGAACATGATGTTTTACTCGCTGGTTTTCCTTGTCAGTCTTTTTCCTATGCGGGAAAAAAACAAGGCTTTGGGGAGATTCGCGGAACACTTTTTTTTGAAATCATGCGGCTGATTGACACCCATAAACCGAAAGTGTTAATCTTGGAAAATGTCCGGGGTTTAACCACCCATGACTGTGGTAAAACCTTCGCAACCATTGAACATGAAATCCAATTAAGAGGCTACAGTTTTTATAAATTTGTTTTAAATAGTGTTAACTTTGGCTTACCTCAAAATAGGGTTCGCGTTTACATGATCGGGGTGTTAAACGCATCTCCTCAATTTAACCTAATTTCCGACTTAGGGCCGAAAGATTCTCATGCTTATAATGCGGTGCAGCTTAACCTTTTTAGTCTAAATCATGTTCCGCCAAAAGTCAAAGATATTCTCGAAGAAAATCCTGATTCATCTTTTGATTGTTCGCCGAAGTTTATCCAAGCTTTAAATCAAGTATTAAATGGAGATTTTAACCAGTTACATGGAGTCAGGTTAATTGACTATCGGGGTGGAAATTCGATTCATTCTTGGGAGTTGGGGTTGCGGGGGAAATGTAGCGAAGATGAAATTAAATTAATGAATTTACTAATAACTGAAAGACGGAAGAACAAATTTGGCAAACATCAAGATGGAAAACAACTAACCCGTGAACAAATTGCCAGTTTCTTTCCCCATCCTCAGTTAGATGATATCTTAGACGCTTTGGTGAAAAAACATTATTTAAAACTCACAGACGGACGCTATAAACCTGTCTCCGGTAATTTTTCCTTTGAAGTCTATAAATTTCTCGACCCTGAAAAAATTTCAGTGACGTTAGTTGCGAGTGACGCTAATCGAATTGGAGTTTATCACAATAATAGAGTGCGGAGAATTACCCCGAGAGAAGCCGCCCGTTTACAGGGATTTCCAGATAGCTTTCAATTGCATCCTAACCCGTCTAAAGCTTTTTATCAAATCGGTAACTCGGTGAGTATTAATGTTGTGAAAGCTGTAGTTGAAGAAGTAATTGCAAAAGTTGACTTGAACAGTTAAAATTAACAAATATGAGTAAATATCAACGTTCAATAAAAGAATTGCAAAATCAAGCATCCATTTGGTGGTCTAAAGAACTGCTTCAACAGGTTGCATTGAATTCGCCTAGCACATTACTAGCAGAAACTTTTAGGCAATTTTATGATACTTGTATTCGAGCAAAAACTGTTAATCAATTAATTGATGAATTTGATAATAATGATCTTCCATTACATCATAATCTTAAACACCTTCAGGTAATTACTGATGTAGGAGGTGAAGTATTCAAAAGAATTTCCAGTGATTCTCGCCAACTTTTTCCTAATGGAAAACTTAATGTATGCTATCAAAATGTATCTATAGAAATTACCGTCTGTCAATCAGAGCAATTATTTCGGATTTCCAATTCTCTACTTGATTTAGATGCAAAAGGGTTAGCTAAAGAGTCTCCTCGAAATCCAGAATTAATTAAAGCCACAACTCAACTATTATGTTTAGGTAAATTTGCTACTAATCATCAAGCATCTGAAATTTTCCGAAAGTGTGGTTTTGCTGATTATATTGGAAATCAAGCAATTCTAGATGAATATCTTAAAACTAGATATATTGCTGTCAGTAGAATTACAACTGGATCTGAAACCAATGCAACAGGACAAATTTTACAAAAATTAGTGAAAGATAAGCTGATGACTAGACTTAAGACTTATATGAATAAAATAACTATCTCTACAAATGCTATCCTAACAGTTAGTGGTCATTCATATACATCAGATATTTTAGTGACGAATCGTTTTACTAATCAAAGTATTGGAATAGAAGTGAGTTTTCAAGTGACAACTAATAGTGTAATAGAAAGAAAAGCTAATGAAGCTAACAATAGATTTTTAAATTTTACTCAAGCTAGCCATTACACGGCTTATGTGCTAGATGGAGCAGGTAATTTTGAACGGCTATCTGCTTGCAAAAAAATTTGTGACTCTAGTCACTGTACTGTAGCATATAGTGAACCTGAACTTGATTTGTTAGCAGAATTTATTATAGAAAGCTTAAATTTGTAAAAACATTACCTCACCTCAAAAATTTTTCATTAAGATATTCCATAACCCCTAAAAAATAACCTGAATCATAGAACGATAACTATTGCTATAGATTAAAATCTCTATTGCCGAGTTGAACCCCCTTATGCCATGATAGAGAATAAGTCAGAATTTGGTGGAAAGATGGCTCACGATATCCTATCTGTTGACCGACTCAAACAGTTAACTAACCTATCGATAGAAACTTTAGAATCTCTGCTAAAAAGTCCAGATATTTCTTCTCAACAAAAAGCAGAAATAGCCTTCAAAATATTAGAAATGGTGGGAGTTTCACCTGAAAACTTCAAACCTTCTAGTATTTCTCCCTCAACTAACGGCTTTTCTAAACCCACTCAACCCTCACCCAAAACCGAACCCGTTCCCGCGCCAGACTATCAATCTGTTATCCAAAAAGACTCTTTATTTTTACCCGCAGATCATGTTTTTATTGAAAACTTTTTGTCTCCAGAAGAGAACCAAAAAATATTAGAAATAGCTTTGAGTAAAAGCGATCAGTTCGTCGGTTCAACAACGACAACCCAAGCCGTGAACTACCGTCAGTCTTCTATCTTATACGCGACTTTATTTCCTGATTTTTATAACTTGATGAGAAACAAACTCTTACAAACTTGCCCGGAAATTTGCCCGAAACTCAATCATAAACCCTTTAACGTTTCTCAAGTGGAAATGCAACTCACCGCCCATAACGACGGTTGCTTCTATAAAATTCATAATGACTCAGGCAGTGAAAAAACCTATACTCGTGTGATTACCTATGTCTATTATTTTCACCAAGAACCGAAGCAATTCTCAGGGGGAGAATTAAGACTCTATGAAACTGAACTAAAAGCAGGTTCAGCTATTAGCCATAACAACTACAAAACCATAGAACCTCGCAATAATAGCATCGTCTTTTTTGACAGTCGTTGCAAACATGAAGTAATGCCTGTTTGCTGTCCCTCCCGCAAGTTTGAAGATGGGCGCTTCACCCTCAACGGTTGGTTACGACGAGAAGACAATTAAGTGACATCCTCCCCTCCTAACTGCTAAGAGCAGTATAGAAGGGGCTTCCCAACTTCACAATTGAGAGTTGCTGATTCACAGGACGAGTATCTTCGTATCCTCCACAGCCAGCAAACGCCAGTCCAAGCGTCCGTTGTACCCGACTCAAAATGTTAATCCCAGAGTTCCAGTCACGGTCGATAACCAAGCCACAATGAGGGCAATCATGAATTCTATCCTTGAGGGTTTTTTCAACCCTTTCACGGCAACCAGAACAATCAATACTCGTGCCTCTAGGGTCATCTCCAACTACCCACTTACCGCGTTTTACCGCTACTGCTTGCAGGATATTCAAGAAGCTTCCCCATGCTGCATCCAATATCGACTTGGCAAGTCGGGTTCTCGCCAATCCTTTAATATTCAGGTTCTCAAACGCTATCAAGTCGTACTGGTCACACAACCAATGTGCAACTTGATAATGAAACTCTTTTCTCTGTCTGGCAACGTGCAGATGAAGACGAGCAACCTTATTCGATTGCCGACGGTAGTTCTTAGAACCATTTTCCATCCGCGCCAGTTGTCGTTGTTGACGTGCTAATAACTGTTGAGACTTCCGATAAAACTGAGGGATTACAACAGCTTGTCCATCCGATGTCGCTAAAAACTTCTCTAAACCTACATCTATGCCAACTACACTCTTAACTTCATCTACAGGTAAAGGTTCAGGAACCGTTTCATCTTTCAATGAGAAACTCACATACCAACCGTCAGCCTTCTTGACTAAAGTGGCTTGCTTAATCGCAAACCCATCAGGAATTGGGCGATGCAGGATAACTTCAATTTCGCCAATCTTGGACAGTTTGAGAATGTTTCCTGTTAGATGCGCTCCTGCTTTGGCGTTGTTCACTCTAGGGAATGTGAATGAGCAGATGTCATCCCGTTTCTTGAACCGAGGGCGACCACCCCGCTTACCCGTTTTATCAGGGATCAACCAACGCTTCCAGGCTTTGTCCAGTCGCATCAAGTTCTGCTGCTGGCAGTCGGCATAGATGTTCTTGTACTCAGGGAACAGTTCTTTCGTTTGGCGTAACTGTGATGCTTGCGAGTAATAGTCAACTGTTTCAGGGATATCACCTATCGACTCAGACACAATACTGCATCGGTCAATCTGACATCGAGTACGGCGCAGCCAATCGAGTCGTTGACCGAGTGCGTAATTGTAATGTCTACGCAGCAACTCTCCCCAGGCTTCCATCGTTGATGCCTGTCCAGGAGTTGGATTGCACTTGTACTGGTAGGTGATTAACATACTGGTATTATACCGTACTTGTCAGTATGAAACACTTAACCATCAACGTCCCCGAACAGGAGCTAGCAATTCTCAAAACTTATTGTGAGCAAGAAGGAAGAAATCAGACAGACGTACTCAGAGAATACATTCGCAGTCTCAAAAGGAAGATAAAACGTGATAACAAAGGTTAATTGGGAGCCTCCGTCCCTCCGGCTCCCCTCCTATCCCCCATACGACCAAACCCTATCGGGCTATGGTCGCAGTACCTCGGAGCAAATTAATGGATTTTAGCTGGAAGCCCTAAAATTCATTACCAGAGGAGGATGAAGTTACTCTCACTTTCTGGAACAATCTAAGTTAAAATACCCTGTGACCTGCACTAAATTCAGAGATTAATGACGGATCGAACTGTAGCCCCCTATGGATCTTGGACATCTCCCATTACAGCCGATCTAATTGTAGCGGGAACGGTTGGACTCGGAAGTGTCGCTTGGGATGGAGAAGATATTTATTGGTTAGAAAGCCGTCCCTCAGAAGGAGGACGCAGTGTATTAGTCCGACTGACTCCCGAGGGTCAGCAACAGGATGTCACCCCGCCACCCTATAACGTTCGGACTCGCGTTCACGAATATGGCGGCGGCTCTTATACTGTTCATCAAGGAGTTGTCTATTTCTCCAACTTTGCTGATCAACGTCTCTATCGTCAGGTCATTCACAACAGCCCTATTCCTCACGAAGTCACCCCAGAACCCCTGACACCAGAAGGAAACTATCGTTACGCTGATGCGGTGATTGACACCCAACGTCAACGGTTAATCTGTGTGCGAGAAGACCACACCGCAACAGGTGAACCTGTTAACACCATTGTCAGTATCAATCTCAACAACGCCGAAGACATCATTATTTTAGCTGAGGGAATGGATTTTTATGCCTCTCCTCGCCTCAGTCCCAATGGTTTACAACTCTGTTGGATAAGCTGGAATCATCCGAATATGCCTTGGGATAACAGCGAACTTTGGTTAGCTTCTGTACAAGCGGATGGTTCCCTCGCTAACCCCAAACTGGTGACAGGCGGTAAAGAAGAATCGATTTTTCAACCTCAATGGTCGCCGAAAGGTGTACTGTATTTTGTCAGCGATCGCTCCGAGTGGTGGAACTTTTATCGTTATCGAGCGGGTAAAATCGAACCCCTCTATCCCATTCCTGCCGAATTTGGCTTACCGCAATGGGTGTTTGGAATGTCTACCTACGGCTTCGCTACTGCCGATGGGATTATTTGCACCTACACTGAAAAAGGAAACTGGTATCTCGCCACTTTAAATGGTCAGTCCCAACAACTGCAACAGATCCATATTCCCTATACTTCCATCTCGGGAATAAAAGTCTCTGGAGGGCGTATTTTATTTATAGGCGGTTCGGCTACCGAACCCAGTGCAGTTGTCCGACTGAACTTTTCTGATGGGGAAATATCGGTGTTGAAACGTTCAACTGATATTGACATCGATGAGGGCTATCTGTCTGTCGCCGAACCGATCGAATTTCCCACTGATAACGATCAAACCGCCTTCGGCTTCTTCTATCCTCCCACCAACAAAGATTACATCGCCTCACCCAGCGAAAAACCGCCTCTGTTAGTCAAAAGTCATGGTGGCCCGACGGCAGCAACTTCTAGTAGCCTCAGTTTAAAAATTCAATACTGGACCAGTCGCGGCTTTGCAGTTTTGGATGTTAACTATGGCGGAAGTACAGGCTATGGACGGGAATATCGTCAACGCCTCAAAGATAACTGGGGAATTGTTGATGTCAATGACTGTGCAAATGGCGCGAAATACCTGGCAGGGCAGGGTTTAGTGGATGGCGATCGCATGGCAATTACAGGGGGAAGTGCAGGCGGTTATACAACATTATGCGCTCTGACGTTTACTGATGTGTTTAAAGCAGGGGCGAGTTACTACGGCGTCAGTGATCTAGAAGCGCTCGCTCGAGATACACACAAGTTTGAGTCTCGCTATTTAGATAATTTAATCGGGCCGTACCCTGAAAGCCAAGATCTCTATATTCAGCGATCGCCTATTCATCATACCGAACGTTTGTCCTGTCCGGTGATTTTCTTTCAAGGCTTAGAAGACAAGGTAGTTCCGCCTAACCAAGCCGAAACAATGGTGGAAGTGTTGAAAGCCAAGGGGTTAACGGTTGAATATGTGCCGTTTGAGGATGAACAACATGGGTTCCGCAAAGCTGAGAATATTAAACGGGCGATCAAAGATGAGTTTGGCTTCTATGCTAAGGTGTTCGGTTATGAACCTGCGGACTCTTAAAATCGGTGTTAGGTAGACCCGAAAAAAGATCTGTTGTAGGATCAGTTTGATTCGATTTTTGGCAAAGCCAAACGGAGGAAAAACCCCAGGAGGTTTGCCAAAATCGCCAGAACCTTAAAAATTGAATAGTGTCACCGTTTCGGTTGTCGGTTTAGAATACCGGAGTCGGGAATTAAATATCAAAAGCACCATCGGGCTTAAACTCCCACCATTTTTTATGAGTAAAGGGAGAACGTAAAGTATTGGTTCCGCAATGAACTTCCCCTGACATTTCATGGTAGGGATACCAATTGTCAATAAACTTACAGGTTTGTTCAGGAACCGCCTTGCGGAATGCAGCTTCAAAGGCACATTCTCCATTAATGATAGGCCCGTAAGGTTTAGGAACCAGACTGACATTTCCAATCACTAAATGATTGATCATATCAGGGAAGTAAGCGAGAGTTCGTTCTTTAGCAGGAGGATAAAACAAAACCGGAATATCAATCAAATCAGATTCATCTAATCCTAATTCTAGCTTGAGGATTTTTCGATTGAGATCCATGTGCCTTTGAAAAACAGCATTCGCTTCCCAAAATTCTTGATCATCAAGAAGTTGATCAATGGTAATTTCTGCGGAGAAGGAACTGTCTGGACTGTTTCGATTTTGACCTTCAAACATTAAAGTCGAACCATATCCATCATTGCTGAGAGATTGTAATAAGGCTAGACAACTCCCTGGAGAAGCCAGCAATACTTTAAATCCTTTAGCATTATTAGCCGGGATAAAACAAATAATTTCATCAACATGACCAACGGCTAGCCAATCTGTATAGATTTCAATCGGACTTTGAACTTTTTGAGCATAAAGAAAACTCCGAATTTGTGGCATCATTTGTCGGGTTTCTTCCCCAAAATCTCCATATTTTCGACCTCCAAACACGATGCGACCTAAAGGATATTCTCGTCCATTAACGCTAACAGGAGGACTGACTTCTAAGTTTCCAAAAGAATCCAAAGAATTGGGGGTACTTCCGCCCATTTGAAAATGTCCGAAGTCAGGATTTAGTAATTCGGCTTCTGGAAATCCGTCTAATTCTCGATCACGCGGACTATCAAAAACAACAGGAAGAATATGACTATTACTTTCACAATAGCCAAACTCAATTTCATCTTGAATCCAGCGATCGCCGTTATGTTGAGAAGGGGGTAGAATGATTAGGGGAATGTCTAATTCATCGAGTGCTTCTCGAAGCTGTTTCAGAAAATTAGTATTAGGATTAAAGAAATCTTCTGAAATTTCACAGGTGTAAACTTTTTCAACAGGGAGAGTATTTGGAGTCATAATCCAAGGTGCGACTCGGAAGACGACTTGATCGGTTCCAATCACAACTCCATTGTGTCGCAAATGAACTTCTATCGTAATTAATCCTTCAAAAAAAGAACCGGGATATTGAAGCGCTTCGACAAAGAATGTTTCCCCAGTCGCTGCAAGAGGGGCTGAGATCGAAATTGCATTGCTATCTGCTAATAGGGGATCTTTCCCTAAAATTCGACGAAACCCATCAATGGTTTTTTGGTAGACACAAAAACGTTTTGCTGCATCGGGTGTAGCGTACAAAACGATTTCTACTCCTTTCGGTAAATCAGTACAGCCTGTTGGTGCAAGCACTAACTCTGAAAGTTCAGAAAGAGATTCGGGAGTTGGATTAAAATCTGATAAATCGCGATCATTATTAACCAGTAAAATAGCACCCGGACTATTTTCTCCCCAGACCCAATTGTTACAGTTCGTTTCTGTTAAATCAACTTTGCCATCTCGATTGGCATCATTAATCAGTTGAAGCTTTAGGGTATAGAGTTCGAGTTCTATTTGATTAACAATAGTCTCATTAATCCGATGTTCTAAAACGGCTGTTCCCCGTCCCGGTTGATCGCCATTCACCAGAAGCCGACTTTCTAATTCATCTGCCGCATTAATAGGAGAATCTATCTCAAACGGCATCCAGTCTCTTTGTCCAGAATGATAAACTGTTAAATTCGTTGCTGCCCGTAAAATAATTTGTCCAGATAAAGCTGGAAAATTCGTTCGTGAGGGTTGTCCTAAGACTTGAAATATTGTCCGTTTGTCCACGTTTATGCTTCCTTTAGACGTTCAAAAATAAACGTCAAATTAAATTTGTCTCTAGAGGTTTACTCTTTAGTTCGTCTACAGTTTTTGGGAATCGGGAATATAATAATAAAGATATATAAATATTTAGCGAATCAACCCTGATGAATACCGTTGATTATCTCCGAATAAGCCTAATAGACCGTTGTAACTTCCGATGTCAATACTGTATGCCGGAAGGGGCGGAGATGGACTATATTTTGCAGCAGAACCTCCTCAGCAATGATGAACTGTTAACGTTGCTGCGAGAGGTGTTTATTCCGGTGGGGTTTACTCGCTTTCGGCTAACAGGCGGTGAACCCTTGCTGCGTCCGGGAGTGGTAAACTTAGTTAAAGAAATAACCGCTTTTCCCCAAACCCAAGATGTCGCTATGACAACCAACGCTTTTTTACTTGCACCAATGGCGCAATCGTTGTATAATGCAGGGTTAAGACGGATTAATATTAGCTTAGATTCTCTCGATCCTGATACATTTAATCAGATTATTGGTAATCGAGGACGCGATCGCTGGCAACAAGTTTGGGATGGTATTCAAGCGGCTTATCAGGTTGGCTTCGATCCCCTGAAGTTAAATGTAGTGGTCATTCCAGGCATCAATGATCGCGAAGTGTTAGACCTGGCTGCATTAACAATAGATCGACGTTGGCACGTTCGGTTTATTGAGTTTATGCCCATTGGCAATGGTCAACTGTTTGAAGATAAAGGCTGGATCGCTTCAGAAGAACTTAGACAACAAATTCGCGATCGTTGGGGTTTAACGGAGTCTCATGTACGCGGAAACGGCCCTGCGGATGTGTTTCAAATTCCGGGAGCCAAAGGAACATTAGGGTTTATCAGTCAGATGTCCGAATGTTTTTGCGATCGCTGTAACCGGATGCGTCTGTCTGCGGATGGTTGGTTGCGTCCCTGTCTGTTGAATGAAACGAGTCAAATAGACCTCAAAACCCCGCTTCGTCAAGGTATCTCTTTTGAGGAATTACGAGAACGGGTAGAATACCTACAACGCCAGAAACCCGATATCAACTTCAAACAACGAGACGCAGGGACAACCGACGGCTACAGTCGCACCATGTCACAAATTGGCGGTTAGTCGTGCTTCGTTTAGGGGAGAGGAATAGAAAGCATCGCCTTCCTTCCTCCGTTAACCATTAGCCCACAGACAACAATTAAGCTTGACGGGAGTAATATTCAACCACCAGGAGTTCGTTAACCTGAAGTGCCACCCATTCACGATCAATAACACTGTTCACCTTACCGAGCAGTTTTTCTTTGTCCAACTCCAGGTGAGAGGGAACGTTGGCTAAACCGGGATATTGCAAGTTGGCTTTCACCATTTCGCGAGATTTTTCCCTGTTTTTGATGCCAACAAGATCTCCAGGACGACACTGATAGCTGGCGATATCAACAACACGACCATTCACGGTAACATGACCATGATTGACTAATTGACGAGCGCCGGGAATAGTCGGTGCCATCCCTAAACGGAAAATGGTGTTATCGAGACGCATCTCTAGCATTTGCAACAACACTTGACCCGTTGAACCCGTAGCCCGACGAGCTTTTTTCACATAACGCAGCAATTGCTTTTCAGAAAGACCGTAGTTAAACCGGAGTTTCTGCTTTTCTTCCAAACGGATCGCATATTCTGAGCGTTTGCGGCGAGCTTGACCGTGTTGACCCGGAGGATAAGCGCGTCTGGCGACTTTTCGGGTTAACCCAGGTAGATCTCCCAAACGTCGAACAATTCTTAAACGGGGGCCTCTATATCGAGACATTTAACTTCCTCTCTCCATACGATTTATTACCAAACCTCTATTTTAGTCTTCTTGCACACCAACAATCAACTCGACTCCGAAAGACCAAAAATCCTGGGTTGGGGACGGTGGGGAAAGTTTGCACCCCTCGAAGGCTTCAACTTTTAATTATCTTTTTGTACAAGCCGATGAAATCAACCCGTTGATACAAAGCCAGGGAAGCGTATCTGTCAATATCTTGCCGGGTTTCGGGAAAATACAGGCCCAGACCCGACAGCGCTCGAACGTTGGGATGGTTGGAGAAGCGAGAACCGTACAGTTTTCCGCCGGTTTTGTGGCGAGAAATCACCTCCGAACCCAGAAACTCGGCAAATTCCCCCAACTCGGACTCACCCCGGCCGCCGATTCTCGAAAGATAACCCAGCAAATTCAGCAAATCGCAGTGCTGTTCGCCAAAATAGCCGTAAATCGACAGTTCGGAGGGGTTGACGGCAGGCAAAGGACCCCCAAGAATCGCCAGAATCACCCGCGAAAGCTTTTCGGGAATCTGTTCAACCGCCCGGTTATCGACGAGGGTAAAGCTGTGATACATATCCGCCCATTCAGAATCTATGATAGCAGTGGCGGCTTCCAGTCCCCCCACCAATGGGTCTTTGAGGCGGTAGAGAAAACGTTGGTAGTAGTAATTGGGGGCGCCGAGGTTAAGCTGCGAGGCGAGGGTGTATCGGGCGCAGTGGCGGGCCTCATAAATCACCTCCAGGGTGGCTTTGTTGCAGTTTTGAAAGAAAAGCAATTCAACCCGCCCGCCGGTGGCTTGGTTAAAATTCTTCACCGCCCCTGCGAACCGGTCAACTCCCATCCAGGTGATTTCCTCTCCGGTAGCCCGGTGTTCGTCGGGGCTAATTTCGTTGAGTTTTCCGGCGTGACCCACAACAATTATCGCCCAGCGTTCGGCTTCTAAAGACTGATAGGCCCAATCCAAATAGGCGGAAAAATTGGAGACATCGCTGCTATCTTCTTCTGTTAAATTAATCTCGCGCACTTTTCCACCAACAAGCAAACGCCGGCGCATTTTTTGGTCGCCCGAATAATCAGACTGAACGACGACCAAAGCGGGGGAACGGTGAGTACCGAGAGTCAGCATTTCGACAATGGGTTCCCCGAAACGGCTGAGGTTGTTATCGTAGGGCATCCAATACAAAACGACCCACTTGTAATTGGGTTGATCCGGGGCGGATTTAGAACTCGTAGCCACCGCCCAATCTCGCCCGAAAATTCCACCAAAACAGGCCGAACTTACTGCTGCATAAGGGCAGAAAATTCTTCGTTTCATTGGGTTTCATTTGAGAATTAAAAAGCTAAATTGTTAATAGTCAACTGTTCGGCGTGCAACCCCGACGCAAGGGTTGATGATATGATAATCCAGAACTTTTCCCGTGTCATCCTGTTTATTTCTAGGTTAGCTATGATTTTTTCGAGTTTATCCCGTTGGACTTTCCTCGGACTTCTCCAACACCGACCCCAAACCCGGCGTTGGCTGTCACGGATTGTGTTATCAATGGGTACAGTGAGTTTATTGGCGGCACCTGCAACGGCATTTCCTTCATTTAATTTACTCAATCGTCACGATTATCGCAGGTGTGCTGAGGGTTTACGCGATGCGGGAATAGCCCCTAAACTTTCGGCTGAAGCCTGTGCAGGGGTGATTCGTCCGAGAGATTTGTCTGAATGTGTCGTTAGCATCACCAACACAGCAGCCATTAGCAGTGAAGAAGCGCTCGTGGGTTGTGTGAGTGTGCGGCGTCCGAGAGAGTTGGGGATTTGTGTAACAGGTATTGTTACAGTGGCGAGTAGTGCCGATCCGTTAAACGTTCTCAACAGTTGTGCGTTAAGTTTATTACCGGAACGTTATTCATTTTGTGTGATTGGGTTAGCAGAAGTTCATCAAGATCTTGCAGTTGATGATTTATTAGAAACTTGTCTAAACCCACCGGAACAATTTACGGATTTGGACTTGCAGTTGCAGGTGGAACCCGAGACGGATCAACCCCAGGAGTAGATGGCGCAACTTCTGTAGAAATTATCGTTTTCAACACCATTTGAAACACTTTTTCCGCCGCTTGTTCAACTGGGGAACTCAATTCCCAGCCAAATTCTAAACTTTTAGCTTCGATTAAATACACCCTGACATCCTGCGGGAAATCCTCTTGAAAGATGCGACGACCCGCAGCTAAAGCATGATCCCAACGAAAATCATGTAAATTATAACTGGGTTCGGGTAATTGTTCTAATTCAGAGCCGGGAACTTCAAAAACTGCACCGGGTTCTGAACCTGTTGAACTCGCATCAATAATGATTAATTGTTCGCTTCCTCTAGCTTGAAACATCACTTCCATTCCCGCAGTTCCGCAGTCAAAGATTCGCACATTTGGATGAGGATTTTGGATGAGATATTGTTGTAAACGTTGAGCGATAATGACTCCCACTGCATCATCACAGCGATTTAGATTCCCACAACCAATAATCGTTAACATTGCCCAGTCCCCTAATATTGCTGACCCAGTTTGCTATAATTCATTTAATTCCTCAACTCAATTTAACACCTATTATAGCAATAAACTAATGGTAATAATCAAAAGTCAACTCACTCTCGAAGAATTTCTCGCCCTTCCCGAAACCGACTTAAACTATGAATTAATAAATGGAGAAGCAGTTCCTCAAATGGCACCCAAACGTTTTCATTCTCGACTAACAGGTACTTTGTATACCCTCCTAACCGAATGGTGTAAAAACCGGGGAGAAGTGGGGATAGAATGGGCTGTTGTTCTCAAAAAAAATAATCGAGATTGGGTTCCGATTCCCGACTTACTTTATATTTCCTACAATCGTCTTCCGTTAGAACGATTTGAGGATGAAGCTTGCCCAGTTCCCCCAGAATTAGCCATTGAAATTATATCACCCGAGCAAACATTTGGGGAGATGAGCGAAAAAGCAATTGATTATCTCAATGCAGGAGTCTCAAGAGTTTGGGTGGTTGACCCCAAAGCCAAAACCATCACCATTTTTTATCCCGATGCACCCCCACAAACCAAACGAGATGAAGGTATTTTAAGCGATAATTTATTAGAAGAATTGTCATTCACAGCCCAAGACATTTTTCAACAAGCAGGTATTGTTTAAACAATCACCGTAGGGGCGCAAGGCTTGCGCCCAATTGCGCCCAATTGCGCCCAGTTGCTTGCGCCCAGTTGCGCCCACAAAAATAACAGAATAAAACCCGTTTAAGCAGTGCGGAACCGGGCTAATTCTTCACCTGTTTTCGCATCATGGGCGTGAACGGTACAGACTAAACAAGAGTCAAAAGAACGGGCGACATGACCGACTTCTACGGGGTCGTTTTTATCGGCAATAGGGGTACCAATTAACGCTTCTTCGATGGGGCCACGCACGCCTTCACCATCACGGGGGCCAATATTCCAAGTGGAGGGGGCGAGAATTTGATAATTTTTAATTTTACCATCTTCGATTTCGACCCAATGACATAAGGCGCCGCGACTGGCTTCTGTTGCACCCCAACCCCGTCCGTCTTTTGGTGTGGGTTTAATATACCAGGGTTCGCGTAGTTTAAACTCTCGTAAACAGCGTTCGACTTCTCGATATAATTTAACTTGTTCGTGCATTCGGGCTAACTGACGCAGATGCACACTCGGCCCACCCATTTTTTTGAACATATCGAGGATGAAGCCGTCATAATGTTGCCAGCTTTCGCCATGATGTCCGCCTGCGACGAGTTGACGCGACAGTGAACCGACTTCTAGACGACCCATATCTTGGTGTTTCACTGCGGTTGACCAAGTATAAGCGCCTTCTAAGAAGTCTACATCATTGTTTTGTTGGGGGACGGTAAAACGGTCAAAGGGATGTACATCTTCGTTGCCTTCTTCGTACCAAGAATGGGTGGTATTTTCGCGGGTAAAATGATGTTCCATCAGTTGATGGGTGTCGTTAAAACTATCATAAACTCCACTTTTCATAATCACTGCCCCATTGCGTCCGGCAATTGTTGGGCGTTGATATCTGTCTTCGTGGGGGAGATAGCCCCAACTCATGTATTTTCCGGTTCCCGCCCCAAATTTATCTAAACCGATATCTAAGCCCATTCGCCAATAGAAGCCTAAGTCGGAATTTAGATGATTTGGACTTTCTCCCAACCAGGTCATAAAATCATCATAGGACTGAATTTCTTCGTAACGTTCTAACGAACAGCCTAACCAAACGGGTTCTAACCAATTGGTGCGGAAATATTCTAAAATCGACCAAGCGCGAGTAATATCGGTTAACGTTGGGGCGCACATCACGCCACCGGGAACCATAAAGCTAGAATGAGGCCATTGTCCGCCAAATAAGGCATAAATTTCTACGGGTTTGGCGGAAATTGTTACCCCAATTTCGTAGGATTTTCCGGTATAAGCGGCAAACCGACGACAAGCTTCTTCGTAAAAAGGGCTATTTTGATATTTTTTGTTAGTGAGGTCAATGGCAAACAAACCGTAAAAATAACGGGGATGGCTTTGAATGGTTTCAACGAGTTGACCTAAATTTTTTGCTAAAATTGCATTGCGAGGAACTTCGGTTTCCCAAGCGGTATCTAATGCCCAAGATGCACAAGTTAGGTGAGAGGCGCCGCAAATTCCACAGACTCGCGGTGTGACAATTAATCCGGCTTGGGGGTCTTTTCCTCGTAGAATAACTTCAAACCCGCGAAATAGTTGGGCTTGTGTCCAAGCGTTAACGACTTGACCATCTTGGATATCGACTCGGACATCTAAGTCTCCCTCAACGCGACCTACGGGAGAAATATCTAAAGTTTCGATAGATGTTCGTTGTGCAACCATGTTCGTCCTCTCTCTCAAGTGTTCATTTGTGTTCAAAACGGATAGCTTTTGTAGGGGCGGGTTTAAACAGTGAACAGTGACCAGTGAACAGTGACCAGTGAACAGTGACCAGTGAATATTGATAAGTCAATACTAATAACTGAAAACTCTGGTAACAGTAAACTGTAAACTGTAAACTGTAATTAACCCGTTCCTACATCCTTATTGGTCTTGGTTTCAAAACGTTTGGAGTTAAACGGTAAAAATGTCTTCTTCTGCCCATTTTGGGGTCGAATCTTTTGCGACAATGGTTAATAGGGCGTAGTCTTTACGGTTGACGCCTGTGGGTAATTCTTTGGGAACTCCCATGACGGTTTGGGTTTTGAAGACGGTTCCGGGTTTGAGGTCATGGAAGGGAAATTCGGGTTCGGTACAGCCGAGACAAGGCATTCCGGCGCGGGTTTTGGAGGAAACACGGTTCCACAAAATGCGGTTACAGGAAGAATGGGTCATTGGTCCGCGACAACCTAAGTCATAAAACAGACAGCCTTTGCGTTGTCCGAAGTCTGAAGATGAGGCTTTATAGGCAAAATGAATATTGCGGGTACATCCGGTTTGGGTGAAACTCTTGAAGAAGGTTTCGGGGCGATGAAATTCGTCTAAGGTAATATCATCGAGTCTTCCGGTGGCAACTGCGACTAAAATTTGAGTTATCCAGTCAGGATGGGCAGGACAGCCAGGAATATTAATCACGGGAAACCCGGCTTGGCTGAGGTAGTCGGGGCCAAGAAAGCCGCCTTTTTGCCGTTTGAGAAATTGTAACCCTTCGGACTCGCTGGGGTTGGGTGCCATTGCGGGAATACCGCCATAGGTTGCACAGTCTCCGACAGCGACAACGAATTTAGCGACTTTGGACAGGTCAGATAACCAGTCTTTCATCGGACGGTCTGCAAAACGGTTCCATTCTCCGGTTCCTTTGGGGGCGTTGACGACGCTGCCTTCAAAGACGAGAATATCAACGGGGACGATGCCATTGATGCAGTCTCGCAGTAGTTTTTTCAGGCTGTCTCCGAGTTCGAGTCCGAGGGAGGGATGCCAGAGAAGGTTGATGTTAAAGTCGGTTATTAGGTCACAAACGCTCGGTTCTTCGGCGTTGAGAAATGACATGGTGTTTCCTGAACAAGCGCCACCTTGCAGCCAGAGGACGTTAGCCACAATAATTCTCCTTGTGCGATGCGGACAAACAATTGGGGTATTTAATTTTGATGAGTTTTGACAATTATCTAATACAATTTTTTAAATTGTGATAATCATGGCGATTTTTTTTAGATTTATTGGCGTGAGATTTACAAAACTTTTTATCCCTTGGGCTAGAGAAAAATTGAAATCACCAAAAACCTGGTAACTTTCTCGCGCACCGGGTTTTTATGGACTTGATAAAAATTAAAAAAGGATAAAGTTCAGCCAATCGTGACAAAAAGAAAATTAAACTGATTAACCGTATCAGATAATACAGTTATTTCCGGCTAATTGAGATTAATTTTAAGCAACAAGAGTGACTATTTTTTCCGATAATTTGAGATTGACGTTAACAGTTGTGTTGAGTATTGGCCGATAGCGTCAATCTCTGAAACGATTTGTCAAATCCTTCACCCCTAGAATAGTTGTGACACAAAGTTTTACTGAGTCTGCTGTTAAAGCCGCCACTGCTGCGGTTGAGTCTGAAGCCGCTACCGTTGCTGAAAAAGTGCAAATGTTGACTGAAATTGCCCGGGGGTTGCTACAAAAACCCAAAGGCATTGAACAGATAGAAGCGGCTGTATTATTGTACCGTCAAGCGATTGAGTTGTGCGGTTCAGATTATCCTTTATTAAAAGCACGGGCGACGGTTGGTTTAGGAATTGCGTTGCGAACCTATCCCGGCGAAAGTTCCGAGGGGTTAGTTGCAGCCAAACAAGTTTTTGAAACGGCACTACCGATTTTACAACAACAGGCTTCCCCGGAAGAAGTTGCAGAAGTGCAGATGAATTTGGGGTTGGTTTTTCAAGCGTTGGTTGCGTTTAATCTGGCTCAAACCAAAGACGCAGTTCAAGCTTATCAGCAAGCGTTAGAAGTGTTTACGCCGACACAATATCCCCAAGAATACGCTATCTTACACAATAATATTGCGATCGCCTATTTGTCAATGTCGTTGTCGGGAGATGGCGAAGATATGCGTCAGGCGTTGGCGGTGCAGTCCTTTGAAGAAGCGTTGAACTGGATTATTTTAACGGATCATCCGGTTGAATATGCGATGTTACAAAATAATCTGGGAAATGCGTTGCAATATCTCCCGAGTGTTCATCCAGTTGAGAATAATCTGCGGGCTTTAAAAGCGTATAACGAAGCGTTAAAAGTTCGGACAGCCAAGGATACTCCGGTTGAATATGCAAATACAATTGCCAACAAAGCGAATATTTTATTTAACCTTCCAGATGATATAGAACATCCCGAAGCGGGTAATCCTAATCATCTGCAAACGGCTAAGAGTCTCTACGAAGAAGCCCGATTAATTTTTGTTCAATATGGGGAGTCTGAACGAGCGGAAATGGTTGCTCAAGCGTTGCAAGATTTGGATACAGAATTACAAGCGTTGTCATCTTTAAATTAACCCAGGAGAACAAGATGAACGAATTTTTTAACGCCCTGTTAGAAGTGTTAAATACAACGGCTGTACAGACCTTTTGGCATGATTTACTTGCCGGAGAAATTACGCTGTTAACGGGTATTGTTTGGTTGGCGGTTGCGGGTGCTGTTTCGATTCTGGGGGGTGCAATTGGAGGCATTTTATTAGCCCGAAAAGACTTAGGTTTTGGTTTGTCGGCAATGATTGGGGGTTTGTTTGGCCCCGTAGGTGTTTTACCTGCAATTGCACTAGGATTGATTGTCTTGAAGTTTGTTTAAAATGAAGGAGAAAGTACCATGTTAGAAGTCGGTTGGTTCAGTACCAAGTTACTGTTAAAAGGAAAATTGTTGCAAAATCCGGGCTATTTTGTTCGTCAAAGTGCTATCGGGTTAACATTAGGTTTACTGTTGTTTGTCGGGTTGGATAAAGTGGGTGTAACCTTGTGGTTGCCGATTGTTTTATCGAGTTTATTGACAGGAATTGCCATGCCTTTTCTGTTGAAAGATGTCAAAATGAAATAACCCCAATTTCTAAATTTGTAGGATGGGTTACGCTGCGCTAACCCATCAAAACCTATTAAAATTCATCAATTCGCCTAAAATGTAAAAAAATGGGTAAAAATGGGCGCAAGCCTTGCGCTACAATTGAATTAAAAATTAAAATAACAAGATAAAACTATACAAATATTATGACTTCAACGCCAATTTCTCCCCAAGATGCTGTAACGTTAGAAGACTTGGTTCAAGAAATAAAGTTTTTTGAAAACACCGTTTTAGAATGGCATGACCCAGAAAAGTTATTGGTTGTCGAGGGATTAAAACAATCGATAGAAGCGTTACATAAAGAGGCGCTAATTCGTTTAATTCGCAGTGTTAAACAAGAATCTCTCGCGGCGTTACGTCATGCGGTTGAAGATGAAATAGTTTACGGACTGTTGCGTTATCACGAACTTGTAAAACCGCCCCAACCCCCGTTAGAAACTCGCATTCAACAAGCCTTAGAAGAAGTGCGTCCAGGCTTAAAAAGTCATAGCGGCGATGTGGAATTAGTGGCTGTTAAACTCCCCGATACGGTAGAAGTTAAATTAGTCGGAACTTGCAGCAATTGTCCGGCTTCTACGTTAACCTTAAAGCAAGGGGTTGAACAAGCGATTAAAAATCATTGTCCTGAAATTCAGCACGTTATCTCGGTTAATACTCCCGTTTCAACGAACAATTCTCATTCTATTATTAGCCCTTTTTCTACGGATAACGAAGCAGGTTGGGTGGCGATAACAACCATTGAACAGATTCCAGAGGGGGGAATTTTAGCTGTAGAATTGGATGGGTTAAAACTGATTATAACCCGATTTGCTGATCAGATTCAAGCCTATCGCAACAGTTGTACTCATCTGGCGATGCCGTTAGATAAAGGAGAAATCAAAGAGGGAATTCTAACTTGTCCGTTTCATCATTTCCAATACAATTTAGAAACCGGAGAATGTCTCACCGCCCCCGAAATGCCATTACAAACCTATCCCGTGAAACGAGTTGGAGAACGAGTGTTCGTGCGAGTTTAATAATATTTAGATGAATACCCCTGTTAATTCTCAATCTTCTTCTATTCCAGATATTTTTTCCCCAAAAGGTGCGGAAATTATTCTCGGACAACAACCCTCTGATGTGTTAGCAGTTCCCCTCGAACCGAATGCCACGACAATGTTTGGCCCGCGTGGCTTGTGTTGGGTGGAAAATGGGCCGTTGTGGGTGGCCGATACGGGACATCATCGTTTATTGGGATGGCGCCAACGTCCCGAAGTTGATGGACAGGCGGCGGACTGGGTGATTGGACAGCCCGACTTTTACCAAGAAGGACAAAATGCCAACGGTTCCCCAACGGCTTCAACGGTGAGTGTTCCGACGGGGATGTGTATTTGTGGCGAAAGTTTGGCGGTTGCTGATGCGTGGAATCATCGCGTTTTAATTTGGAAAAAAGTTCCTCAAGATAGCAATATTCCGGCGGATATTGTTCTCGGACAAGCGAATTTTAACGCCAATGAACCCAACCGAGGCGAGTTTGAAACCGCAGCAAATCGAATGCACTGGCCCTATGGGGTTTTCTATTACAATGGGCAGTTTTTTGTGGCGGATACGGGAAATAGACGGGTGTTAGTTTGGCGGGAATTTCCGATAGAAAATGGTCAACCTGCGGACTTTGTTTTAGGACAGCCAGATTTGGTTTCTCGGGATGAAAATGGCGGCGATAGTCCGACGGCTTCGAGTATGCGTTGGCCTCATGATTTTACGGTTTGGAATCATCGTTTTGTTGTTACCGATGCGGGGAATAATCGCTTGATGATTTGGGATAATATTCCCACAGAAATCAATCAACCTTGTGACTTTATTTTGGGTCAAATGGGGTTTGATACGGTTGAATTGAATCAAGGGGTTTATTTCCCCTCTGACTCTAGTTTAAGTATGCCTTATGGGGTGGCTGCAACATCTGAATGGTTGATTGCGGCTGATACTGCAAACTCAAGATTAATTGGATGGAAAGGTGAGATTTCAACGGGAAAAGCGGCGGAAATGTTAACAGGTCAATCCCATTTTAAGAGTAAAAGTGAAAATCGTTGTTATGGGAATGCAACTCGCAATAGTTTGTGTTGGCCCTATGGCATTCAAGTTTATGGAAATACGGCGATGATTGCCGATTCTGGGAATAATCGGGTGTTATTGTGGTCAATAGGTTAAGCCTATAATTAATAGGATTTATCCCCCCTAGCCCCCTTTTTTATCCCCCCTAGCCCCCCTTTGAAAGGGGGGAATAAAGGCGATAAATTATAAATCAAGCCCTGTTTTATAAGGGGAAAAATAAAAAATAAAGTCCCCCTTTATAAGGGGGATTTAGGGGGATCAATTCTCTCTAAAATTTGAGCAACTAAGCATCGGTTTGATTTTCGGTTGAGGATTGAATCGCTTGTTGAACTTGTTCTAATTCTAGTCCTAATCTGACAGCAATTTCTTCTAAACTAATTCCCAAACTCATTAGAAAAGGAACTAATTCTAATTTAGCTTCTTGTCGCCCTTCTTGTCGTGCTTCTTGTCGCCCTTCTTCACGCCCTTCTGCAAAGGCTTCTTGATAAAAACGGGTTTGTTTTAAGTCATTTAAACTAAACATGGCTTCCAATTCCTCCCGACTGAGTTGAGGTAATTTATAGACTAAGATGGCTTCTATTAATTGTAGAAGATCGGTTTGAGATTGTGGCTGAAAAGTTTCTGCCCTCACCCGTTCAATTAAACTCTGGGCGAGAGGAATGGCTTGTTCTTGCTGTGCTACAATCAGTTGAACGGTGGCAATACCGACGGAATTTTCCGCTATTTCTCCTAACTCATCCAGATAAATTAGACTGACTCGCCCTGCATGAAATAACTCTTGATATCGAGGAGTTTCACCGGGGTCAATATTGCGACTGGGATAAAGAACCACGCCTCGCCAGTCGTTAATGAGATCGGTTTTATTAAGATCAAGAAAAATTTCGGCAAAAAACCGGGAATAAAAGCGAGAGTCAGATTGAAACTGAACTTCAGCAAAGTAAATTGGTGGGTTAGTTGCGTTAAGATTTGGGATAAAAACGCCATCAATTCTAAAAGAGAGTTGTTTGACTTCAACGGAAGCAAACTGATAATTTTCGGCTTCTTCGGGTGAACGGTTAATCAGTTCAAAAAAAATACCCGGAAAGGCTTCAAATAAGCGATAAAAGAGAGTATCTGTTTTCACTCAATTGATTTTTGAGAAAATTTTGTAACAAAGAATAACACAGCGATCGCTAAAAAAGCCTGAAGAAAGACCAAAGAAATTCCCCTGATCGCCCAATAAAGATTCACAATAAAGGCATAGGGTCTATATGAATGAAAAATGACTACGATAACGGGTCACATAGCTGAAGAAATTCGCGTTTGCGGTATCGTTCAAGGGGTGGGGTTTCGTCCGACTGTTTATCGTCTTGCCCTAGACTGTGGCTTGTGTGGAGAAGTCAGCAATGACGGTGAAGGGGTGTTAATTCGCGTGGTGGGTGATCGCAATTCTATCGATACATTGATTCATCGTTTGCAAACTGAACCGCCTCCTTTAGCAAAAATTGAGTCGATTTCTCGCTCTCCCTACACAGGTAAACAGTCTTTTTCTAATTTTACCATAGTTTCCAGTAAAAGCAACAAAATTAGAACAAAAATTGCTCCCGATGCGGCAACTTGTCCTGCGTGTCAACAGGATATTTTCGACCCATTAAGTCGATTTTATCGCTATCCTTTTACAAATTGTACTCACTGCGGCCCTCGTTTAAGTCTTATTAAAAAGTTGCCCTATGACCGAGAAAATACCAGTATGGCGGGGTTTAAATTTTGTGGAGACTGTCAACAAGACTATGAAGAGCCAGTTAATAGACGGTTTCACGCCCAACCTATCGCTTGTCATTTTTGCGGCCCGAAAGTAACATTAGAACGAGCGGATGGTAAGCCCGTAACGGCTCATATGTTCTCGATGTTAGATGAAGTTGATGCCGTTTGTACGCTGCTTCAACGAGGGCAAATTGTGGCGATCAAAGGGTTAGGGGGATTTCATCTGGCTTGTGATGCAACAAACGAAGAAATTGTGCAGAAATTACGTCTTCGTAAACGTCGCCCCGATAAACCTTTAGCGTTGATGGCGCGAGATATTAATATTATTGAAAACCATTGTTTTGTCACAGCAGAAGAACGAGAATTATTAGAAAGTTCAGCCGCACCGATTGTATTATTGCGCCGGAAAAAAAGCCTAAAAGATGGAATTGCTGCTTCTGTAGCACCTCATCAAAATTATTTAGGGTTTATGTTACCCTACACGCCCTTACATCATTTAGCATTGAGAAGATTAGAGATTCCAATTGTTCTCACCAGTGCTAATTTTTCTGATGATCCGCAATGTATTGATAATGCAGAAGTGAGAAGCAAACTTTATAATGTTGCTGATTATTTTATCTTACATAATCGGGAAATTGTCAACCGGGTTGATGATTCTGTTGTGAGAATTTCTAATAACCGTTTACAAATTCTACGTCGGGCGAGAGGATACGCCCCAGCCCCGATTAATTTACATCCCGAATTCAAAGATAAACCGGCTATTTTAGCAATGGGAAGTGAACTAAAAAATACGTTCTGTTTGTTGCGAGAAGGTCAGGCGATTTTATCTCAACATATTGGCGATTTAGAAAACGCTTTGGCTGCGGAAGCCTATCAGAAAACATTGAATCTTTATTTGGGTTTACTTGAACATCAACCGAGTGCAATTGCCGTTGATTTACATCCCGAATATTTATCAACGAAACTCGGCAAAGAACTTGCAGAAAGCAATAATATTCCGATTGATTTCATCCAACATCATCACGCCCATATTGCTGCTTGTATGGCAGAAAATGGCTTATCTATTGATACCAAACCAGTTTTGGGAATTGCCTTAGATGGGTTAGGATATGGCGATGATGGGACAATTTGGGGCGGTGAATTTTTGTTGGCTGATTATGGCAGTTTTAAGCGTTTAGGAACGTTTAAACCTGTAGAAATGATTGGCGGTGAACAGGCGATTTATCAACCCTGGCGCAATACTTACGCGCATTTAAAAGCGGCATTTGGGGAGGATTTAACCTCACAAGTTATGGGTTTAAGATTAGGTGAATTTTTAGTCCAACAACCGTTAAAACTCCTCGATCAATTGATTACAAAACAGATTAATTCTCCTCTCGCTTCTTCCTGTGGACGGTTGTTTGATGCGGTGGCGGGGGCGATAGGAATTTGTCGCGAAAGTTGCAGTTATGAAGGACAAGCTGCGATTACACTAGAAGCGATCGCGGAAGACTATCTGTTAAATTACTCTGAAGAAATTGAGCCTTATCCGTTTCTGGTGAGAAAATTAGAATGCTCGTTATTGTCTATCGAACCTCGTCCGATGTGGTTCGCTTTGTTAACAGACTTGCGACAAACTCTTCCAGTGGGGATGATGGCGGCGAAGTTTCATTTAGGGCTAGCTGAAGCGATCGCCATGATGGTTGAGAGGTTAAGTTCTGAAACTGATTTTAATCAAGTTATTTTAACAGGAGGTGTGTTTCAAAATCAAGTTTTATTAACCCAAGTTTGCAAGCATTTAACTGCCAAAAATCTCGAAGTTTTAACTCATAGCCAAGTTCCGGCGAATGATGGGGGACTCTCCCTCGGACAAGCCGTAATTGCGGCTGCTAAACTAGAAGAATAATAAATTACTCGAAAAAAATGTGTTTAGGAATTCCGGGTCAAATTACTGAAATTACCGACATCACCAACAAGTTAGCAATGGTTAATATTGCGGGTGTAAAACGACAAGTGAATATTGCTTGTATCGTTGATGAAACTCATTCGATAGAGTCTTGTGTCGGAGATTGGGTGTTAGTTCATGTGGGTTTTGCCATGAACCGAATTGATGAAAAAGAAGCGGCTGAAACGTTAGAAATTTTACAACAATTAGCCGCCCTTCAGTAGATAATAAAGCTGCCCTCCCCATTTAGGAGAAAATAAGGATGCAAACCGCCCCGGAAAGCCTTTCTTGGTCTGATATTCCCACCGATGTTAAAGATTTGTTAATGCAAGCGGTCGAACAGTGGGAAGATACGACACAATCAGAACAATACATCTATCAAGCCTTAGAAAAATCAGGAGAAAATTATGATGTATTAATTGGGGTGTATCGTTATTTTTTCTACAAAAACAAGCCTGCAATGGCTCTAAAAATTGCTGAAATGGTTCTGAATAAAATCAAAATAGAGGAACAATTACCGGACAGTTGGGAAGACCAAAAACCGCGCTTAATTCAAGATCAAGAACAGCCTAAAATTAGACTATACCTAAATGCTTATGCAGCAACAGGTTATATTCTCGCCCGTTTAGGTGAAATTGAACAAGCCAAACAAATCACAGAACAAGTTAAAGAAATCGATACCCAAAGACAATCTAGTGCGACGACGGTTTTTGAAGTATTAACCAGACCCTCTGAAGAAGACGAAGAATAATTTTAGAGATAAATAAAAATGAGGAGAACACAACGATGAAATATGTTGATGAATTTAGAGATCCCCAAAAATTACAAGCCTTAATGGGGGAAATTAACCGTTTAACGTTAATACTTGAACGGACATCCGAACACCCGTTAAAAATCATGGAAGTTTGCGGGGGTCATACTCATTCTATCTTTAAATATGGCATCGAAGAACTTCTTCCTGATAGTATAGAACTGATTCATGGCCCCGGTTGTCCCGTTTGTGTGATGCCGCGAGGAAGACTCGATGCTGCGATTAAATTAGCCGACATTCCTAACGTTATTTTTACGACGTTTGGCGATGCGATGCGGGTGCCGGGTTCCCAAAAAAGTTTGCTACAAGCGAAAGCGGAAGGTGCCGATATTCGCATGGTTTATTCACCCTTAGACGCCTTGCCCATTGCCAAACAAAACCCTGATAAAGAAGTCATTTTCTTTGGGTTAGGCTTTGAAACCACCGCACCGAGTACCGCTTTTACGATTCTACAAGCTGAAGCTGAAAACATCAAAAATTTCAGTATTTTTTGCAATCATGTGATTGTGGTTCCGGCGTTAGAAGCCTTATTAGATAACCCCGATTTAGAACTCGATGGTTTTATTGGCCCCGGTCATGTTAGTATGGTTATCGGTTCAAATCCCTATCAAATTATTGCCGAAAAATATTATAAACCCGTCGTTGTTTCCGGCTTTGAACCGTTAGATATTGTGCAGTCTGTTTGGATGTTGCTGCAACAGTTGGTAGACCGACGCTGTGAGGTCGAAAATCAGTATAAACGTCTGGTTCAACCGGATGGAAATCCGATGGCGTTAGAAGCCATTTCTAAAGTGTTTGAAGTGCGAGAAGAATTTGAATGGCGGGGACTGGGAGAAATTGCCCAGTCAGGACTGAAAATTAATTCAAATTATGCCCAATTTGATGCGGAGGTTAAGTTTAATATTTCTGATGTGAAAGTTCCCGATGCGGCGGCTTGTCAATGTGGAGAAATTCTTAAAGGAGTCTTAAAACCCTGGCAATGTAAAGTATTCGGAACCGCTTGTACACCAGAAACACCAATCGGAACTTGCATGGTTTCTTCAGAAGGGGCTTGTGCGGCTTATTACAAATATGGTCGCCTTTCAACCGTTGCAAAAGCCAACAAACCCCAACGTTCAAAAGCAAAAGTCTAAAGCTTTCTATCTTTTTTATAGCAACAAATGAGGAGGAAAACTGTATGCCATTTGTCACAATTCAAATTGGAGAAGGTCATTCTATTGAGAAGAAACGGGAACTTGCCAAAGCCGTAACCGATGCTTTAGTCGAAACTTTGGGAACCCAACGAGAATGGGTGACGATTCATATTGATGAATTTAGCCGGGATAATTGGGCGGTTGGTGGTGAATTACACTCCGACAAACACCCCGGACGTCACGCTGAAAAATCGGCTTAATGTGTTGGGAGTAATAGGATTGAACCGTTAAAATGACTCTTTAAACTATTACTCCCAGACTAATTTTTATTAGATGATGAGCGACACCATGACTCAGCCTTTGGTTACTAAACCGCTTAGTAAAATCGAACTGAATCCGGGTAGTAAAATCAAAATTTATGATGTAAACTGGCAGGAGTTTGAAGGGTTATTAGAGGAATTTGGAGAACGGCGAGATGTTCGCATTGCGTACCATCAAGGAACCTTAGAAATTATGGCTCCCCTACCCGAACATGAACGCTCAACTGTTGTAATTTCTGACTTGGTTAAAGTTATTTTGAGGGTTCAAAAACAGCCTTGGGAGTCTCTCCGTTCGACAACATTAAAACGAAAAACAATGGCGGTTGGAGTTGAACCCGATGACTGTTTCTATATCAAAAATTATCGGCCTGTTATCGGAAAAAATCGGTTAGACTTGGATATCTATCCGCCTCCTGATTTGGCTATTAAAACGGATGTCACCTCATTAACAGAAATTAGTGCCTATGAAGCCTTGAAAGTTCCCGAAGTTTGGATTTATGCCCAAGATGTTTTAACGATTAATCTATTTCAAGGGGGCAAATATATCGAATATAAAACCAGTTTAATCTTTCCAGATTTACCCATTGTTGAACTCATTCCAGAAACCATAACCAAAGCAAAACAGATAGGAATCAGCCAAGCTTTAGAAGAATTTGAAAGCCGGTTATTAACAAATAAAGGTTAAAATACATGACACATTCTTTGAGTCAAAACTCAGCCGAACATCCCCTCTTTCAAAAACTAGAAAAAGTGCGTCGTCGCCCTGCAAAAATTCGAGATAAAACCGTGACACTCGCTCATGGAAGTGGCGGAAAAGCGATGCGGGATTTAATTGATGATATTTTTGTCAAAACCTTTGATAATCCGATTCTCTCTCTACTCGAAGATCAAGCCAGTTTGAACTTAGCAGAATTAGCAGCACTTGGAGATCGGTTAGCTTTTACAACCGATTCTTATGTTGTTGATCCGATATTTTTTCCGGGTAGTAACATCGGGGAACTTGCTGTTAATGGCACCGTGAATGATTTAGCGGTAAGTGGTGCAAAACCGCTTTATCTTTCCTGCGGTTTTATCCTGGAAGAAGGGCTAGCGATAGACACGTTGCGGGAAATTGTTCAAAGCATGAAAATAGCCGCAGACAAAGCAGGCGTAAAAATCGTTACCGGAGATACAAAAGTTGTTAATCGGGGCTGTGCAGATAAACTGTTTATTAATACAGCAGGTGTCGGGGTAATTCCTTCAAAAATTAACATTTCTGCTCAAAATTTACAACCAGGAGATGTGATTTTAGTCAATGGTTATCTCGGTGATCATGGCACTGCAATTTTAATCGCTAGAGGTGAATTAGCCTTAGATACAGCCATCGAAAGTGACTGTCAACCGTTGAATCATTTAATCGATAAAATAATAGAAGTTTGCCCAAACATTCGGGCTTTACGCGATGCAACTCGGGGCGGGGTGGCAACGGTTTTGAATGAATTTGCCATGAGTTCAGAAGTGGGAATTCGCCTGTTTGAACCGCAATTACCGATTAGAGAAGAAGTGCAGGGAGTCTGTGAAATTTTAGGGCTTGAACCGCTCTATTTAGCCAATGAAGGGAAGTTAGTTTTAGGGGTTCCGAAAGAATACGCCGAAACGGTTTTAGAGGCGATGAAATCTCATCCTGCGGGCGAATATTCCCGAATAATTGGGGAAGTGATTGCTTCTCCACCCGGGGTTGTTTTGCTACAAACGGCGTTTGGAACTGAACGTATTGTGGATATGTTAGTCGGGGATCAATTGCCCCGAATTTGTTAATTTAACTCAAACTTTAACAAGGATTTTAAGTTATGCACGAACTCGGAATTACTCAAAATATTGTGGCAATTGTCAGTGAACACGCCAGAGGCGCACCCGTTAAACGAGTCACGTTAGAAATTGGTAAACTCTCGGCAATTATGCCCGATGCGATTCAATTTTGTTTTGATGTTTGTACTCAAGGAACGGTTTTAGAAGGGGCAACGTTAGAAATTATAGAAGTGGCAGGTTTAGGAAAATGTCGGCAATGTGGAACAGAAGTTCCTCTCACTCAACCTTTTGGAATTTGTCACAATTGTAATAGCGTTGAACTCGATATTATTCAAGGCGAAGAACTCAAAATTAAAGAAATGGAGGTTGAAGAATTATGTGTGTAACTTGTGGCTGTTCTGATGATAGCGAAACAACAATGACAAACCCTCAAACGGGAGAGAAAATTGAGATGAAAACTCATCATCACCATCCCCATTCTCATACTCACGAACAGCAAACTTCAGCCCCAGAAGAACATACTCATACCCATACTTTAGCCGATGGAACGGTTGTTACTCATACTCATGCTCACGCCTCAGAACCTCCTAAAACTGAAGCGAAAGTGTCTGAAATTCATGCTAAAATGCACGGCAATACTATCGCTTTAGAAGAAGCAATTTTAGGTAAAAACAACTTGATTGCGGCTCAAAATCGCGGCTGGTTTAAAGGACGAAATATTTTAGCTTTAAATCTTGTCAGTTCTCCCGGTTCAGGCAAAACAACGCTATTAACCCGCACGATTAATGATTTAAAATCAAAGTTAACTTTTAGCGTGATTGAAGGCGATCAAGAAACGATTAATGATGCAGAAAAAATTCGGGCGACTGGCTGTAATGTTGTTCAAATTAACACGGGAACCGGGTGTCATTTAGAAGCCGCAATGATTGAAAGAGGCTGTGAAGAGTTGAACCCGCCTCTCAACTCGATTGTAATGATTGAAAACGTCGGAAATTTAGTCTGTCCCGCATTATTTGATTTAGGAGAAAAGGCAAAAGTAGCGATTCTTTCAGTTACAGAAGGGGAAGATAAACCGATTAAATATCCCCATATGTTCCGGGCGAGTCAAGTGATGATTTTAACGAAAATTGATTTACTTCCCTATGTTCAATTTGATGTGCAACGCTGTTTAGACTACGCTCGTCAAGTGAACCCTAAAATGCAAATTTTCCAAGTTTCCGCCTCAACAGGAGAAGGGTTAGATGCTTGGTATGACTGGTTAAAATCTCAATCTCAGCAACTCTAAACTTAAAGGTTGGGTTCAACTTCTGTCAAACCCAACCTATTTAGAAAAGCAGATCAAAATCCTCAATTTTAAAGTAAGTTACGAACCATTTGATAAAACCACTCTAATCCCGCCTGTTGTATCCACAAAGGAGGGATATTATAGTTATCCTCTTTGAAGTTGGATGAAGTGATGATTGGATTTGAAACTTTCTCAATGGGTAAGCGCATAATTATTCCTTGTTTCTCTCAAGTGGTATAAATTTCTCTGCTACGGGTTGGGGTGTTCAAGGTTGAAATAGGGATATAAAGTGTTGACTTAGGCGAGGGATGAGTGTGAATTTAAGTTCCCGTTTTAGAGATGAATTAGAACTTCAATCTGATTCCTTTACCTTGAGAACATAAAAGTCTGATTAATGAACTTTTGTTGCTTTGATTTGAGACTAGCGCATTAAAACCTCTAGTCAAAGTCATCAAGCCAATTACGATTCAGCAATTTGCTCGTTAGCCTCTCAGGTAACTTATCAGATGAATGCTTTTGTTTGTTTCACCCCTTCATTCTATCTGAGTAGTCAACCGGAAAAAAAGGGGTTTATGTAATATCTATGTAAAAGTTTAGTAAATTTGAGTTCGACCTGCTGGGGACTCCTGGAGGGATTTAAGCTAAAAAACGGCTGACAGAGGCTAGGATTGGCCAAAACAGATTTAATCAAACAAACGGGCATCTTAATCAAACGCAACAAAGTTTTGTAAATTTGCTTCTCACAAGCCCTAACTGAAAATTTGATTAAAAAGCTACAATTCAACTCTAGTCCTATCAACTCCTCTGTCATATGGAGTAACTTAGGTATAGTAAATACAACTAAAAGAGGGTATTGATATGGGACATCTGTTCTTTCATCTTGAGAACTTTGATCACTTTTTCATTCAGCCGTCGTCAACTACGCCCCAAACTCATTAAACCTGCCTAATTTCTCAACAAAGATCACCCATGAATTCTAAACAATTACAACGATTGTTGATCTTTTATTCTGCTGTGGGAATATTTGCCATTAGTATACTGGTGGCAATTTTAAGTATTTTTCCACTCTATCAACAACTGAAAAAAGGCGAAGAACGTAACTTACAGTCCGCTTTACGAACTCGAACATTAGCCGTTGAGGAATTTCTATCTAGAGCCAAAGATATCACTGCACAAATTGCTAGCCGCACCCAAGCAAAAAGAGAATTAGAAAGCTATAACCTCAATCCAAATGCTGGCAATTCTGCTGCTGCTAACCTTACCCGTATTCTCACCGATGCTCTCAAGGAAACTGAAGATTTAGCTGGAATTACTCGCCTCGATCAAAATAATCAATTGATAGCTAAAGTTGGTTTATCTATCCCCAATCCACTTCAGAAATTGTCCTTTCAAGACTCTAAAAATAATCAAATTAGTCATCCGATTCGCCTCAACGATCACTCCTATCTGATTGTGACTACACCCATTCTTAACTCTAAAAAACAACAAATTGGTACAGACTTAGTGCTATTTAAAATGGATCGCTTAGAAGAAATTATAGCAGATTATACAGGCTTAAGTCAAACGGGAGAAATCTTTTTGGGAGCTTTTCAGGATGAACAGATAAAGTTATTTTTCCCATCAATCAATCAACCCAAAACGCTTTATGAACCTCTGATAAAGGCTCTTGAAAAAAACCGAATGTCTCAAGAATCTAGACTAACTGTAGTTCCAGCTAAGTCCTGGATTCACTCTCAAGTGATTGCCTTTGAACCCCTATCTAAAATCAATTGGTGGTTAGCAATCAAAATCGAGCGGAATGAATTGTATGCTCCCGTAAATCGTCAGCTTATTACAATTGGAATTGTGACGATTATTTTGAGTCTTACGGGTGCGAGTGGGATGATATTACTCTTGCGTCCGTTGGCGGGTAGAGCGATTATTAAAGCCGATGAATTGGAAAAACAACTTCAAGAAAAAAATCTCACTTTGCGGGAGTTAAATTACACTCAAGAACAACTTCTATTGGAAATTCGCGATCGCAAACAAGCTGAAACGAAACTGCAAAAACGAGCCGAACAACTCCGAAATCACAATACCGTTTTAATGGAACTAGCTCAACATCGAGCGGTTAATAAAGGAGATTTGCTAACAGCGTTTCGAGCGATTACTGAAGCGACAGCAAAGATGTTAGGTGTTGAACGGGTGAGTATTTGGTTATATGATGACTCAAAAACTTATTTACAATGTCTAAATTTGTACCATAAAAAAATCGATCAACATAGTGCAGAAGTCAAAATTAGAGTCAGGGATTATCCTGCTTATTTTCAAGCCATTAGCTCCCAAGATATTCTGGCAGCTCCTGATGCTCGTACTGATCCCAGAACTGAGGAATTTTTAGAGGATTATTTCAATCCTTTAGGGATTGTTTCCCTGCTCGATACGGCGATTTGGATTAGTGGAGAAATAGTCGGTATTCTTTGTATTGAGCAGTGCGAAACCATCCAAAACTGGACACCCGAAGATGAAATTTTTGTGCGTTCAATTGCCAATATTATTTCTTTAGCGATTGAGGCGAGAAATCACCAACAAGCTGAACTCGCATTAAAAGAAAGTGAAAGGATGTTTCGTCAGCTTGCCGAAAGTATTGATAGTGTATTTTGGATTAGCGATGCTCATGGAGAAAAGATATACTATGTTTCTCCGGCTTATGAAAGAGTTTGGGGGCGTTCTTGTCGCCAAATTTATCAGCAACCGCAATGTTTTATTGAGTCCATTCATCCAGAAGATCGCGAACGAATTATTTTTGCTTTGACTCAAATCGCTTCTGCTGAATATGAAGAAGAATATCGAATTGTTAAACCGAATGGTGAAATTCGCTGGATTTATGATCGGGGTTTTCCTATCGCCAATGACCAAGGAGAAATAGATCGAGTGACTGGAATTGCTACCGATATTACAGAACGCAAACAAGCCGAGACAGCCCTACGACAATCAGAAGCTCAATTAAGAGAACAAAAACAACAGCTTCAGCAAGCTTTTAAAGAACTTCAACGCACCCAAACTCGGATGATTCAGAGTGAAAAAATGTCGAGCTTAGGTCAAATGGTGGCCGGAATTGCCCATGAAATTAATAATCCGGTTAACTTTATTCATGGAAATCTTCTCCATGCGGAAAATTATATTGAAGACCTGCTCAATTTAGTTCAACTCTATCAAAAGTATTATCCTGATCCGCCTCCTGAAATTGAAGCAGAAATTGAAACCATAGAACTAGATTTTATTCAAGAAGATATTAAAAAACTCCTCCAGTCTATGCAAGTTGGAACCGAGCGAATCCGAGAGATTGTCAAATCACTGCGAATCTTCTCCCGTTTAGATGAAGCCGAAATTAAAGAAGTTAATCTACATGAAGGAATTGATAGCACTTTAATGATTTTACATAATCGCCTCAAAGCTAAACCCGGATATCCCGGTATTGAGGTCATTAAAGAATATGGTCAACTTCCTCGGATCAATTGTTATTCTGGACAACTCAATCAAGTGTTTATGAATATTCTCAGTAATGCAATTGATGCAATAGAAGACGTTCATTATTCTAAATCTCTCCCAGAAAACCCGTGTAATCCCGGCTGTATTCGCATTAAAACCGAACGAATTGCTGACAATTGGGTGCAGATTTTGATCGCAGATAACGGCTCGGGAATGAGTGAAGAAGTTCGCTCTCGTTTGTTCGATCCTTTCTTTACAACTAAACCCATTGGGAAAGGAACCGGATTAGGGCTTTCGATTAGTTACCAGATTGTGATTGAAAAACACAAAGGACAAATTGAATGTGATTCAATCTTAGGAAAAGGCACACAATTTAGAATCATCATTCCCATTCAAACCCTGCTCTGATCATTTTCCTCTGATTATTGATGTGATTTCTATCACGCATTTTTCTGAACTTTTTAATTAAATTAAAGTTAAACAGAGATTTATGAATTTCATTCAAAACAATCAGGTCTATCTATGAAACCCAATATCAAGCTTGCAGGACAGGTGTTCGCTAGGGATTGTCTAAAGTTGATACCCTCTTCTGCTTCCGAACATCTCAGTTTGACTGATGCTTCCTCTGTCATAAAAATTTATACTCTCATTCAAGCCGACTCGTTATCCAATCAACCCAAAAGTCATTTCAATCTCAAGCCTCTATAATACCGCAGAAAAGAGGGAAATTTCCATGAATACTCGCAATACGAATCTTATTTTAATTGTAGATGATAGCCCGATTCATCTTAAAGTGTTGTCAGAAAGCTTAATAGAAGCCGGATATGAAGTGGCAGTCGCCCTGAATGGTGAAACAGCTTTTCAACAAGCTCTTGATGATCCTCCTGATCTAATTTTATTAGACATTCAAATGCCGCGAATGGATGGATTTAAAACCTGTCAGCAACTCAAAGATCATCCTTCAACTGAAAGGATTCCAATTATTTTTATGACAGCTCTCTCGGATATCTCTAGTAAAATTAAGGGATTGAAGATGGGGGCTGTTGACTATTTGACAAAACCCTTTCAACAGGAAGAAGTTCTAGCTAGAATTGGAGTTCATATTCAAATCAAAAATTTAACTCAATCTCTCCTAGAGAAAAACCTTTTACTGGATCAACTCAATCAAAAACTCAAACACCTAATTCTTGAAAAAGATGATCAACTTCAACAAGTACAAGTTAAATTAATTCAAGCCGATAAGCTGTCCTCAATGGGTCAAATGCTCGCCGGAATTACCCATGAAATCAATAACCCTCTCGGCTTCGTCATCGGTAATGTCAATCAGGTTGATGAATTTCTCCAAGATTTACTCACTCACCTAGAACTGTACCAAAAATTTTATCCAAATCCTGTCCCCGAAATTGAATATCATGCTGAAGAAATCGACATTAATTTTTTGATGGCTGATTTACCTGAAATGATCGCATCTATTAAACAGGGAGCCATCTTAATTCGAGAGATTAGCACTTCCATCCGCATTGTTTCCCGAATTGATGGACCAACAAAGGTTTTATTTAATATTCACGATGGTATTGACAGCACCTTATTAATCTTAAAACACCGACTCCAGCCCAATGCTGATCATCCCGAAATTAAGATTAAAAAACAATATGGAATCCTTCCACAAATTGAAGGTTTTCCAGGACAACTGAATCAAGTTTTTATGAATCTCATTGCTAATGCTATCGATGCGGTAGAAGAATCCAATCAGGGCAAAACCTACAAAGAAATTATGGCTCATCCTAATCTAATTACCATCTCCACCGAATTAACACCGGATCAAACCCAAGTATTGATTCGTATTACTGATAATGGCGTGGGAATGTCAGAGGAGGTTTGTTCACAGTTATTTGATCCTTTTTTCACGACCAAACCCGTTGGAAAAGGCACCGGACTGGGATTATCCATCAGTTATCAAATTGTTGTGGAAAAACATGGCGGTACAATAGAATGCCATTCTCAACCCAGAAAGGGGACTGAATTTATCATTAAAATTCCTATTGATTCAACTCAAGATTAAGCTAAATTTAAACAGTAAATCATTGTTAAATGGGGGCTTTAATGACTAGATATTGGTTGAATAGCCTAAAATTTAAAATTCCACTGTTCGTTTTGCTAGTCGTGATTCCGGCGATGCTAACCGCTATTGGACTCACCAGCTATCGAGCCTCTGAAATCCTTCGTAAACAAGCAGAAGAAGATTTAGCTTCCCAAGCCAAATCTCTAGCAACACGGGTTTATCAATGGGATAAAATGAACATCTTAGCCTTACAAAATCTCAGTCAAAATATTAGTTTAATCCAACCGAACACCCAGCAACTCAGATCGCTCTTAATGGTCATACACAATAGTTATAAAGATTACCTGTGGAGCGCTGGAATTGCGAACTTAGAGGGAAACTTTATTGCTCTTAGTGAAAATGAAAAAATTCCATCGATTAACTACAGCGATCGCCAATGGTTTCACGGGGTTATTGCTGGAAACCAAATTATTAGAGAAAGTATTATTTCCCGTCGAACTGGAGAACCGGCAGTCATTTTTTCCGCACCAATTAGAGAACAAAATTCCCCTACTTTTTCTGAAAACGCTTCCCCTCCGGGAAAAATAATCGGTGTTATCCGTCTGGGTATCCTCCTGAATGAACTGACTGAAGCCGTCGGTGCAACAAGAGTCGGAGAAACCGGATTTGCAATTTTAGTCGATCAAAAGGGGCAATTATTGGCTCATCCTAATGCAAAATTGGTATCAGGAGAAAAGCTGACTGATCTGAGTAGCTATCCTCCCGTAAAACAGCTTTTAAACAATCATCAAGGTTTTTTTTATTTCACAGATGATCAGGGAATTCAGTGGCTATCTTACAACATAAGACTGAAAAACCAATGGGGAGCAATTGTACTTCAGCAGCAAACAGAAGTATTTTCTAAAGTTCGATCTTTTTGGCAACTTGCGATTACCATTGCGATTGTTGTGACTGTGGGAATGGGAATTTTAACGGCATTACTGGCTCATCGTCTCATTCAACCGATTAGTGATTTAACCCAAGCTGCATCTCAAGTGAGTCAGGGAAAATGGCATCAACAAGTCAAGGTGAGAAGTCGAGATGAATTAGGCATTTTAGCTGAAACTTTTAACCGAATGGCAAAAGCATTAAAAGAGTCTTTTTCTCTCCTCACTCAGATGAATGAGCAACTGCAAGCATCAGAAGCAAGAGAACGTGAAAAAGCAATAGCTTTAGAACAATCTCTACAAAAATTACAACAGGCACAAACTCAACTCATCCAAACTGAAAAAATGTCGAGTTTAGGTCAAATGGTTGCAGGAGTCGCCCATGAAATTAATAATCCCGTAAACTTTATTCATGGCAATTTAGTTTATCTGAGACAATACACAGAAGACTTGCTGGAATTAATCGAACTCTATAAAAAGGATGAATCAAAAACTTCTATAGAAATCCTTCAAAAAATCGAAGATATTGAACTTGATTTTATTAAAAAAGATTTAAATAAATTATTAAACTCCATGCAAGTTGGAAGCAATCGAATTCGAGAAATTGTACAGTCACTACGAACTTTTTCGCGCCTCGACGAATCCGAACTAAAACTTGTAGATATTCATAGCGGAATTGACAGTACATTAATGCTCCTCAAAAACCGCTTGAAAAAGACATCTGAACATCCTGAAATTCAACTGATTAAAACCTATGAAAACTTACCCTTAGTCTATTGCTATCCGAGTCAGATAAACCAAGTTTTTATGAACATTCTGAACAATGCAATTGATGCTTTATCCGATCATCCTGATGGTAATCTACTAACTCAAACTCACTCCCCTTACCTGATTAAAATTATCACAAAAGTTAAAAAAAATAATTGGGTTGCCATTCACATTAGCGATAACGGCTCCGGCATCAGTGAGGCGATTCAGACTAAAATTTTTGATCCATTTTTCACCACCAAACCCGTTGGTAAAGGCACCGGACTCGGACTGGCGATCAGTTATCAAATTATTGTGAAAAAACATAGCGGAAAACTAGAATGTCATTCTCAGCCCGGAAAAGGAACAGAATTTATCATTGAAATTCCAGTTCAGTCTCTTTAAAAATCAATCCCCTGTTCTCCGTCAACGTTCACTCAACTAAAGAATAATAAATGTGTAGTTTTTTTTAAAAAAAATGAGACTTGACGGAGAATAATTCCTCATGCCAAGCTTAGGACAGCGAATCTATACAAATCCGAAACACTACGGATCATTGTAGCCTTTGCTAGAAAACCCCTAACGAGCATCCAGGACGGAAACCCCCATGACTTCAAACACTTAGTAATGATTGATACACTCTGGTTACTGCTATGTTCCTGCTTAGTCTTCCTGATGCAAGCTGGATTTATGTGTTTAGAATGCGGCCTCACCCGTTCTAAAAACAGTATTAACGTTGCTGCAAAAAACTTCGCAGATTTTGCGGTTTCTGCTATTTTATTTTGGGGCATCGGTTACGGATTAATGTTTGGTTCCTCTCATCTAGGTTGGTTTGGAACGAGCCATTTTTGGGTCAACCTAAACACAGCAAACCTCGCCGCTTTTTTCCTTTTTCAAGTCATGTTCTGCGGTACCTCCGTAACCATTGTTTCTGGAGCCGTCGCCGAACGCATGAAATTCAGTGCATACCTCATCCTCGTCATCCTCGTTTCCGGTTTAATTTACCCGATTTTTGGTCATTTAGTCTGGAATGGAGCGCAGGACGGCATCTTGGCAGGTCGTTTAGGCTATCTCGGCTTTGTGGATTTTGCAGGTTCAACCGTCGTTCATAGCATCGGCGCCTGGGTCTCCTTAGCCGCCTTACTCGTCATGGGGCCTCGTTCCGGTCGCTTTCCGAAAACAAAACCTCCCCAAAAAATTCACAGTTCCAACCTGCAATTTTCCGTTTTGGGCGCCATGCTGTTGTGGTTTGGGTGGCTCGGCTTTAACGGCGGTAGCACCCTCGCTTTCAATCACCAAGTTCCCCATATTATGGTCAATACCACCCTAGCCGGGGCCGGAGGAATGATTTCGGCGGGCGCACTCAGTTGGGGCAAACGCAAAGCCCCTGAAGTCGAAACCCTGATTAACGGGACTCTCGCCGGACTGGTGGCAATTACGGCTTCCTGTCATGCCGTCACAACTCCCATCGCTGTGATCATCGGTGCAACTGGGGCGGCGGTGATGATGTTAACGGATATTCTCCTAGAACATTGGCGAATTGATGATGCTGTCGGAGCGGTAGCGGTACATGGCGGAGGCGGAGTTTGGGGAACGTTGGCCGTGGGGTTGTTTGGTCAGCCCGAATTATTGGGGACAGGCTTGGAACGATACGCCCAACTCGGTGTGCAGTTATTAGGGATTTTTGTGGGGTTTGGATGGGGATTTGGTATGGCTTATTTGCTGCTATTTTCGGTGAATCGGATTTTCCCCCTACGGGTTTCTTTATCCGAAGAAAAAATCGGTCTCAATATTTCAGAGCATCGCGCAAAAACAGAGATCTATGACTTATTTCAAGTCATGGAAAAACAAGCTCAAACCTATGATTTAAGTTTACGCGCACCTGTCGAACCGTTTACCGAAGTCGGTTTAATTGCTGAACGTTACAATGCGGTGATGGATGCTTTAGAAGAGGCCGTAACCCGCACCGAAGCTATTGTCAAAACGGCAATGAATGGGATCGTTACTTTTAGCGGTTCCAACTTAGAAATTACCACCGCTAACCCGTCAGCCGCGATCATGTTTGGCTATTCAATGGAAGAGTTGATCGGGATGTCAATTCATCAACTTTGGGAATGGCAGGATGATGAAATTTATGCTCAAGAAATGCTATTAAAAGAATTATTAAAGACAGGACATTATGAGTTAATTGGATGTCGAGTAGATGGTTCACAATTTGCTCTCGAAGCAACGGTTACACAAGCCAAATCTGGTCAGCTTTCTTTTTATACCGCAACTTTTCAAGATATTAGTAAACGCAAAGAGGCAGAAGCTGCATTACGCCAATCAAAAAGCAGACTCAAGCAAAAAAATCAACAACTTGAAGAGGCATTAACAGAACTCCAACAAGCACAAACACACCTAATTAAAGCCGAAAAAATGTCAAGTTTGGGGCAGATGGTGGCAGGTGTTGCCCACGAAATTAATAACCCTGTTAGTTTTATTTATGGTAATATTCAACCCGCTTTAGATTATACTCGAGATATACTGCAACTTCTCGAACTTTACCAACAGCATTATCCTCAACCCAAACCAGAAATAGCTGACTATGCGGATGAAATTGATGTTGAATTTCTTAAATCTGATTATCTACAACTCTTAGACTCCATGCGTGTTGGTGCTGAACGAATTCGTGATATTGTGCGTAGCCTGAGAAATTTTTCGCGTTTAGATGAAGCCGATATTAAAGCAGTTGATCTCCATGAGGGAATAGAAAGTACCCTGTTAATTTTACAAAATCGTCTTAAACCCAACGCTGACCATCTGGAAATTGAAGTTATCAAAGACTTTGGAAAACTTCCCCTGATAGAATGTTACCCGAGTCAACTCAATCAAGTGTTTATGAATATTATCAGTAATGCAATTGATGCCCTCGAAGAATATAATCTTCAGCAACTTTCAAAAGGCATGAAATCTAAACAGTATCAAATCAGAATTAAAACGCTATTAGTTGATCCTCAATGGGTTGAAATTCGCATCGCTGACAACGGGCCAGGAATCACAGAAGAAGTAAAATCCAAACTCTTCGATCCTTTCTTTACGACAAAACCCGTTGGTAAAGGTACAGGTTTAGGGTTATCAATTAGTTATAAAATTGTTGTAGAAAAACACAAAGGAAAAATTTGGTGTTCTTCAGAACTAAATCAAGGCACTGAATTTATTATTAGAATTCCCCGTTTAATTCTCTCCATTGCCCGGAAACTTGAATCTTCTAAATACCATCCCAGAAATTAACATTCACTTGACTTTCTAGTTTTCAAAGGTTGCAGTCATTCTATACCCAACTGGAGATCCGGTCATTGCTGATCAGAACCGCAAACTGTTAACAACTTGGCGAAACTCCTGCACCAATTGAAGATAGGGAGTCTTTTTATAAATTTGCAGCAAGGAGTCATAAAACCACAGCGTTTCTGCTTTTCCAACAGGAAAAATTTTCCAAATTTCATCCCCCAATTTATCACACTCAACTAATAGCGAACGTCCATTATGTAACTTATCCGCCAATGACACCAACTGCACCGAAGAACTCGCCGTTTCAATTTGTGCTAAATAGCGTAACTTTCGTTCTTTCCAAGGGGGTTTGGGAACCGTTTCTGACTCCGTACATCCATCAACAATATTGACAACAGACTCCCCAAACTGTTGACGAATTTCTTCGCGAGTTTTTGCACCGCCCTGATCTTCAATACTATCGTGAAGCAAAGCCGAAATCGCCTCATCTTCATTTCCTCCCGCTTCTAAAACCAAAGCCGTAACACTCAATAAATGAGCAATATAAGGAATATTTCCGACTTTGCGAGTTTGATTGATATGTAAGCGATGAGCGTAAACCAAAGCCTGTTCAAAACGTTCGGTTAATTTTGCTGATTTCATCATTCTTGACTCCAATTTTCAGAATACAGTTGAGCTTCTTGTCTGACTTCTTGAGCGATTTTTTGACGAAGTTTCAAGGGAAAAATAACTTCAACTCTCGGCCGCCAAGACCGCAAACGCAATTCAACATTTGTATCTCCCTCCCGATAATTTACTCGATAATAAGCATCGGTTTTTGAACGAGAATGAAGAATTTTGAGTAATTGTTGCTTCTCCGTTCCGGCTTGTTCAATAATTAATTTTTCCGCGTCTTGATAGGAAATCGGTTGAAAGGTTTGATGGCGAAATGTTCCCTCAATATAATAATCACTAAACTGGCGGTCGAACCGCAACAGCATCACTCGACATTCTAAGTAAAAATCAAAACCCCAAGCCACTCCATCCATTTCCATTTGAATATCATCTGGAGTTGGTAGATTCCCTTTCTGATAAGATTCCCACAAAAAATGAGGCAAATCTAAATCATTCCAAGATAAATCCTCAATCTCGATAATTTTATCCAAACGGTAATTGTACCATTGACCTTTGCCATTTGGTGTTTGTCCAAAAGCACATAAATAAACCGCTCGTTGGGCATAATAAATACACACCGGATACACAATACAGCGAACCGTTTTTTTGACCCGCGAACTGTCATAAATTAATCGCACGGGTGGCACAGGATTCTCTTGCCAAAGGAGTTTTAGCTGTTCCTGCCAATCTTCAACTCGTTCCTGTTTTTCTGGAGAAACAATATACACGACTTCCATAAAAAATCGATGCACACCGTTGAGGGGTTGAGAGAGATTTTGAGCAATTAATTCTAGGTCGGGGTTGAGAACCGGAAGCGCTTGGGGTTGATAGAAATTAGAGGTTTCACTCCCAGGTAAAGTTGGAAATTCTTGCACTCGATAATACTTGGTATCCTGTCGTTTTAGCCATCCCAATTCTGCTAAAATATGCAAATCGGTTTGCAGGGAACGGCGAGTCACCCCAAAGAGTCGCTGCTGCAACAATTCATCTAACTCATTGCTCGAAATTTCATCATGTTGTTGCAGGGTTTTTCGCCATTGGAATTCCTGTACTTTCCAGTCAGGATCTAATATCCATTCTGCAACGGTTTTCGCACAAGCACAGTTAGGATCATGTAAGGGGGGTGCGGTTTCGCCTCGGGGATGATTTGCACTAAAAAAAGCATTCCGCCAGTCGGCAAAGGTAAAGGGTTCATCGAGTAGCAAACGGTGCTGTTTGTTGCCATACAAACTGTGCAGCCACACCCACAAACGAATGGCTCTTAATAAGTTTTGTTTGAGAGAACCTCTGGCTAACCACTGTAAAAGTTCGGGTTGGGGACTGGCTTCAAACTGCAACATTCAACAATTCCAACTTGATGTAATTTGAGCTTATCATGTACCGGAAGACCGAACTTCCGGTTTCGAGTTGGGATTTTCTCGGAATTTGGAAAGACCATCTTCCAACGGGGAGTAAGATAAAAACAGTCACAACAGTCACAGGAGAGATCAGATGACAACGTACAACATTGAGATGGTTGATGGTATTTTACAAGTCGGGTTCGCTGATCCGGCTCAAAATGACCAAATTGTGCGGGATGCGGCGGCGCGTTTGGAGGAAATGTCTAAAACCGGAGAACTCAAAGGCGGGGAGTTACTGAGGGTAAATGGCCCTTGTAGTATGCCTGTCGCTTTTGTGTTGGCCCACAAAGTTAGTCATTTATTCGGTGCGGTTGGGGTGTTTGACCCCAAGATGGGAAAATACGTTATTTGCATTACTCATAATCCTAACTATAAATTGGGAGATGTAGTTGATTAAACACAAAATATACGATATGTAATATTATATATTACATATCAATTTTGATTATAGCACTACGCATTATGGTTAGGACTTATGTAAAAGCTGAAAACCTTTTGTAGTCTAACTTTTGCCTTTTGCCTCTTGCAAGATTGCCTAGCGCGTAGCGCTATATGTCAAACTTTCACAAGGTCAAACTAAAGAATATTATTGTCCGGTCGGTGAAATCAAAGATTCTGACCCTTATATTCCCTATCCAGTAGAATAAAAACCCAACCTAGCTCACTATAAAGAAGATATAAAAACAGCTTTAAAAAACCTACAACCGGAAGACTGGAATAACTTGTCTCTGCTGACTTTATTTGTCGAAAAATATGGGTCATGTTTGAGCTTTGGTGAGTCAGATATTGCGTTAATTGACATGGCGCGATCAACGGCTGCGGTTGCTTGTGCGATCGCTCCCAATCTTGAATCAGAAAACATTTGCTTAGTTGCGGGTGATTTGTCAGGAATTCAGAAATTTATTTACACGATTTCTTCTGATGGTGCGCTCAAGTCTTTGAGAGCCAGAAGTTTCTATTTAGAGTTAGTTATCGATGAATATACTGATTACCTGCCACGTCCTCTAGTATTTCCCAAGGGATATCCCCAAGACGATGTTGCTTACAGTTATCTCTGACAATTGTCACAATGTCCACAACCCATGAACTCAGCTTCTTTATTAAAACCAAAAGCCTCCAACAAAAACCGCCAACGACATTGACGAGTATTTAGATATTGCGTCATTTGTTTAATGGCTTGGGTATTGTGATCGGGGAACGCAACAGAAGTTGAATTTATTATATAATGAAACGGATCTTTCCAAGTTAACTGTCCCGAACTATGCAACACAGAAAGCGCGGTTGCACTGTTGCGAAACTGACGAGAGATTTCCTCTATTTCTCCTTGTTTTGGTAATTTTTTAACAAGTTGATTCGCCTGTTGATATTGTTGTCGCCAATTGTCTTGTAAATATTGACGGCGTTGTTTGTCTTCAGGATACAGCCACCCCGTCGGTTCACTGACTAATGTTAAAGCAAAAGCAGGCTTTCCATCCCGTCCCGCCCGTCCGACTTCTTGCAAATATTCAGAGAGTAAAAATGGGGCTTGAAAATGCAGCACCCAACGCACATTGGGTTTATTAATTCCCATCCCAAAAGCAGAAGTACAGACGACAAATTTCAGCGAACCTGTTAACCAAGCTTGTTCAATTTGTCGGCGTTCTTCCCCGCTTAAACCTGCGTGATAAGCTGCCGTTTTATAATCTTGTTCCTGCAACCAATTGGCTAATTCTTCGCTATCTTTACGAGTGCGAACATACACCAAACCTGTTTGTTTGCGCCTTGTTTGAATCAGTTTTAAAAGCTGTTCTCGTCGTCCTCTAGGAGTCCAAACGGTTTGGATATTTAAGTTCAAATTGGGGCGATAGGGGTTGACTAAGAAAGATTTGGGATTTTCGAGGTCTAAAACCGTTTGAATCGTTTGTTTAGCCGCCGAATTAGCCGTAGCTGTAAACGCTGCGATCGCAAACTTTTGAGCGTTTTGTTTAAGCTTTAAAAGCGTGGGTCTAACCGCTCCTAGACGACGATAAGCAGGTCTAAAGGTGTCCCCCCATTGTACCAAACAATGGGCTTCATCTAAGATTAAACCATTGACTAAAGTTCGAGGATGAGCAATCAAACTCCACACCGATGAACTGAATAACGTTTCCGGCGAAACATAAAGCAATCTCAAGCGATTTTGTTCGAGTAATCTTAAGGTTTGTTGTCTTTGTTGTGCTGGAATTTGACTATGTAATAATGCCGCAGGAAGGTTTTTTTCTCGGAGTTCCTGCACTTGATTTTCCATCAATGCAACTAACGGCGAAATCACCAACGTTAACCCAGTTTGTAACAAAGCAGGGAGTTGAAAACAAATTGATTTTCCGCCCCCAGTCGGCATAACAATCAGTGCATCTTGACGGGAAAGGAGACTGCGAATAATTTCACCTTGGGGGGGTCGAAAATCTTCATATCCCCAAATCCGTTGAAATTCCGCTTTGACTCGCTCCCAAGAGAGAGGTTGAGAATCTTTTGTATTCATTGAAGTTGACAGTCTTCCCTGGCTTTTTTATAATAACATTCTAACAAAGATCAAAATTCTGTCATTTATTTTAGATGAATCCCACCCGTAAAACCCTGCAATTGGCTGAAATCAAGATTTCTTATTTAGAATGGAATTCACCCAAAAACGCTGAAAATTCTCAACCCTTGTTGCTTTTGCATGGTTTAGCAGATCATGCTTTAGTCTGGAAAGATTTGGGCAACTTTTTAGCAGATCACTATCATATTATTGCGCCCGATATGCGAGGTCATGGCAATAGTAGCAAACCCCAAAACGGTTATCGCTTTTCTGAAGTCATTACCGACTTAGAAGCCTTAATGCAGCATTTAAACTGGTCAAATGCTCATTTTTTAGGTCACTCTTGGACGGGTAAACTACTACCGATTTGGGCTAAACAACATCCTGAATATTTTCACAGCATGATATTAGTCGATCCGATTTTTATTACAAAAATGCCCAGTATTTTCAAACTCACCTTACCCATTGTCTATCGAAAATTAGACTGTTTGAAAGGAATGGGGCCGTTTTCGAGTTATGAAGAAGCAGAAGAATTAGCCCGTCAACTCAGTCAATATACAGCTTGGAGTCCGCTACAACAGCAAGTTTTTGAAGAAGGCATCGAACAAAAACAAGATGGAAAATGGGGAAGTAAATTCATCATTCCCGCTCGAAATCATATTTTTTCAGAGGTGATGAAAGTCGCTGGATTAACTGAAAAAATCAACATTCCAACATTATTAATTCAACCCGAAAAAGGGGTTAATAGAATGGAATGGCAACTTAAACCCTATCAAAAATATCTCACCCATCTAAAAATTCAGCAAGTGCCTGGAAATCATTGGCCGTTTTTAGTTCAACCTGACTTTTTTAATCAAACCGTTGCTGAATTTTTAAAGACTGTCACCATCACCTGCTAAATTTTTTGACTTCTCTGCAAAACAAACAGACTTCCCTCTCCTCCTCTCCCAATGCGTAACGTTTCGTCTAAATAAGTAATATCTAAACTCGGAATTCGTCCAACAGGATTGCGGGCAGGTACAACACGGGCGGGATTGAGATTTGGCGTTTTGACACCCAAGATATTATCAATCGCGATGTAACGTTTTTGAAAGTAAACATTCAGGCGTTTATCGGGTAGATTTCTGTCATCAACAACGGCTTCAAACCGCGCGGTAACTTTGACTTCTCCCGAGATGAATCCTAAAGGATGTCGAACAAACGCTTGATTAAAAAATGACTGAGAATCTACATCAATCACCTGATAGATTTTTCCAACTTTTAAGCCGAGAGGAAGTGAAGCCAGATTGCGAATTTCTCGGGCGGTTGAGTAAAGCAATAGCCACGCCCCATCGAGGAGTTTGGGGTTAAATAATAAGGGGCGATAATTGGGGTTAATCGCTTCTAATTGAATAACCATCGCCTCAATTTCTTGGACAACTTTAGCGGGAAGTTTTAGATTAGTGACGGGCGCACCCGAAGTTCCTCCATATTCAGATAGAACAGATTGGAGAGTCACTAAAAACTGCTGTTTGAGTTCCCCTTGTACGAATAACATCTGAGTTGCCACTCCGATAAATTGAGAGTTGAACTGAAGACTCAAGACCTAGACATTAACCCAGTTTAGCGCTCTTAGGTCACTAGAACAAGACCACCGAACACAAATTATAAACAAACGAAGCAACAAGAAGGGTAATTTTAGCCTCTCTTGAAGCTTTTACACAATGGTTAACTAATGTATTGTAGTATATAATTGACCTTAAAATAAAAGATGTAATTAGCAGGTTGTGGAAATGGCTATGTTCACAATTTTGATAAAATTTAGCAAATTAGATTCAGTTTCAGTTTCAGTCTTGCCTCTATTGTACACTGATCACCCTAAATATCAGTAGTTCAGTAGAATATATTATAGGATATAGATTGGGGGTTCGATGGTGTCTCAAGGCTTAATTCCAAATTTTCCGAATGTGAGTTTAGTTGCTTTTTATGGCAAAAAATCTCCAGAATTTACACTTTTAATTCAAGAGTTACAGCAACATCTGTCTGATTTACTTCCTGGGGTTTTTGAACGTTATGCGTTAGAGTCTATTCACGCCACGCTTTTGGGTTGTGAAGGTGTAAAAACTGAACGGGGAATTTTGAGTAAGTGGTTTTTGGAGAGGCGGGAAGAATATAGAATTGTTGATTTTTCGGGTTTAATTAACTCAATCCATAATTCTTCTCAATTTACGATGAAAATTCAGTTTGGGGGCTATGAACTCTCAGTAGACTATGGGTTTAACAGTCGCAACAAACATCCCTATGAACGCTCTTTTTGCTTTCAAAATGAGATTGCCGTTTTCATGGGATGGCCAATGCAAGCGGGAAAAATTATCATGGAGATTGATCACCTACGTCGCTCTGCTGAGAATTTTAATTTGCTTCATAAATATCACGGAAATCCCGATGCCGTTGATAATGATTGTTATCTGAGAATTGGGGTTTTAAACTCAATTATTTCCGCCGAAAAAATACAGGAAGTTGAGCAGAACATACAGGAACGCTTGAGAAGGCGATCGCCTCTGGAACTTTCCCTGAGTTTAGATAATTTGTGTTTTGTGCAGTATCACGATTATACCCTACCTTTGGCAACAACACAAGTGATTCCGCTCAAAGATGCAACCCCGGAAAAACTAGAACAACTTTATCCAATTTTGAACGAGAATAACACCTAATCTAACTTTTGCGCTTGAAAGTTCAAATACAATCCTCTGGCATTTTCCGATAACATTTCTCGCGCAATATTTTCGGCTTCATTAACGGTTAAATCTCCATCTTGAATAGTTTCTTCTAGCACTTGCTTTAAGATTTCTCGTCCCCATTTTGCCCCCAAATAATAGAGTTCAGGAATATGATGAGCATCCGAAGAATACATTAACTTTGTGGTGGGAGAAAGTTCAAGTAATTGTCTTAATGTTGAACGCATTCCCATCACGCTCAAAAACGGAACAGCTAAACCAAAATCGAGATAAACTTGCGGATAAACTGAAGCAAGATATCCCGCTTCTCGGATGTAAGGATAAGAAGCATGAAGCAAAACAATCGGAGCATCACGCCAACGTTTTTCTTCCAAAATCGGACGTAAAAGCACAGGATTTCCCACAAATAAATCTAAATCAGGATCACCAAATCCCGTATGAAATTGAACAGGAAGTTGATATTTTGCTGCAACTTCTAACGCTTGAGTAATCAAAAAATCAATTAACGGTTTATCTGTCAAACGAATCGATGATTCATTCGAGGCTTTTTTGAGTAAAATAAAACGAGAACGAGCAAAATCAATCGGCGTGATTTGAATATCTAAACCTGTCCGATAAGCGGCAATACTTTTAAACGCAATCACTTCCGGCGGAGGCGGATCAATCGCTTTTAAGAAAAGTTCTAAAAAGGTTTCAAATTTAGAAGTTTGACTGAGCAACTTTTCTGCTAAATCTTCCAGCCTTAAAATTCTTTGAGCCGGAATGAACTGTTGATGCCATGTCCAGGGTAAAACTTGCTCGGGTAAGAATCCATCATCGAGAAATATCGCTTCTAAATTGGCAGCTTGTAAACAATGCTGAGTCAGTTTTTCTAAGCCCAAATTCTGACGACACGTTAAAATAGCGGCTTCCGTCGGTTCACAGTCTAACAGTTGAGCAATATCACGAATACTGCGTCGATAAAACAAACTATGACGCGCATGATGATTGAGAATATCCGGGTCATATCCCTCTGTAAAAGCCGCCACATAAGGCAATTCTTCAGCCGCTTCTACCGTTAACAAGTTGTGTGAGTGATGGTCAATAGCGGGAATATCCCAAAGGTTAATCATAGTTCAATAAAAGGTCAAAGTTTAGGGTGAGGAGGTTTTGTCAGAACACCCCTACACCAAGATAATCCTTGTGAAGCAAAATGTCAGTTAATAGCGATCAACTAAGAGTTTAACTTCCTGTTCGAGTTGCCAATCTTTCATCGCATTCCACTCAGCTTGACGAACCGCTAGATAAGCCTTGGCTAAATCTGACCCCAAAGCCTCAATTAACACTTGATCTTGCTGCAATTTTTGGATAGATTCACCTAAATTAGTCGGTAAACGATAAATTCCCCGCTCATTTCGTTCAGATTCAGTTAGAGTACAGGGATCAACCGTCACAGGTAATGGTAATTCCAAACGGCGACGCACTCCATCTAAACCCGCAGCAATGATACCCGCTAAAGCAATATAAGGATTTGCAGTCGCGTCAACTGTTTTTAATTCGAGATGAGTTGGACTGGGAGGTTCAGGATTTGTTGGAACTCGAATCGCCGCTTCTCGGTTATCATATCCCCAACAACAAAAAGCACCACTCCAAGTATGAGGTTGGATACGACGGTAGGAATTCGGACTCGGAGTGGTTAACGCCATTAAGGCGTCTAAATGTTGCAATAATCCGGCGACAAAATAACCCGCTAGAGGAGAAAGTTTTCCTGTTTCATCGGGTAATAAATTATTTTCTCCTTCCCACAAACTCAGATGCAGATGAGCGCCGCTTCCAGCTTGGTTAGGAAAAATTTTAGGTAAAAAAGAAGCTTTGAGGTTATTTTGTCGGGCGATCGCTTTAACCGTTTCTCGAAAGATAATCTGTTGATCCGCAGCAATAGCAGCATCAGTATATAAAATTGAAATTTCTTGTTGTCCGGGGCCAGATTCGGGATAATATTGTTCTACAGAAATCCCTTGAGCGATTAAAGATTCGGAAATTTCATCAATGGTTCGTTGTTGTAAATCCATTGATAAAGTGGTCGCAAAAACGGTATCATCCGCCGGAACAATTTCACCCGACAAGGATTTGAGTAAATAAAATTCATTCTCAAATGCGGCTTTAATTTCTAATCCTTGATCTTTAGCGGTAGCGATCGCTCGTTTGAGACAATCACGGGGACAAAATGACCAAGGTTGTCCATCTTTGATCATATCTCCCATCACCCGAGCGTGACCAATGGCATAGGGTATAATCGTTAAAGTATTCCAATCCGGTACGAGGCGAATTTCTCCAACAGGCCCGAGTCCAACTCCGGGAACTGGCGCATCAAACATCACCGGAATGGCTTGTTGGCCTGCGGAAATGCCGACACCGTGAGTAGAATAGTCCCGGAGTCGATTGCGGTGAACCGCTTTAGCCCGTATAATGTTAGCATTATCGCACCAAAGAATCCGAATAAATCGTACCGCAGCTTGGTCAAGAGACGAAAGGACGCGATCTTGCATCTGTTTTCTGGTAGTAGGTTAGGATTTCAACAAGTGCCGCAGGAGTCTAGCAGACGCTCTTCAAATGAGATAGTATAATAGTTTGTCTTGTAACAATAGTTTGAGTAATTCTCATGGCGGTTCCTAAGAAGAAAACTTCCAGATCTAGACGTGATATGCGGAAAGCGCATTGGAAGGGCAAAGCCAGACTGCAAGCTGAAAAAGCCCTTTCCCTCGGTAAATCGATTTTGACAGGTCGTTCTGAGAGCTTTGTCTATCCGAGTGACGAAGAAGAAGAGGACGACGAAGAATAAGGCGGTTTACCAAAAATTGCCGCACACGCCCCTACCTTCAGGTATGGGGATATAAGGCTCTTTCTAATGCTATAATAACTCTACTGGCAGGGTATTCAACCAGTTGAAAAACCCAGCATCTAATCGATGCAATGAACCTTGAAAACTTAAGGTACGGGGTTCTTGCCAGGAATGCTTTGGCAAGATAAAACCTTAAAGCACCAAGTACAGAGAATCAAGCATTTTTTTCTCAAGTACGGTAGGGCATACCGAAACTATCTCTGAAATGAGATGAACGACTGGGGAGACTCACCCCTCTGGAGTTGATTGGGAAACCAGTATGCTGTAAGGGTTGTCAATGAATCAGTAATCCAAAGCCGTGAGGCTTGGAGAATCCCCTTTCTTTAGAAATGGGGAGTATGTCAAGATTTTCCGATTTCTTTACCTCCAAAATAGCCCTAAACCGTTGTGAACTCGGGCGGCGGTGTCGGGTGTGCGATTCAGTAAATGGCCCCCTAAAACCAGGCTCGTTGAGCTACCGCCATCAAAGTTTAATCCCTCAACTGCCCCGAGTTGCTGTATCAGTTGCGCCAATTCGGTTAAATCTGGCCCTGGCCCCCCAATTCGGTTATGAACGGTGACAATTAATAATTCTCCCGTTGCGGTGACACCTATTCCACTGCGAATGGCTCGTTGTTGAGCAAACCAAATATTAAATCCTTCGGCTTCTGCATCCACTACGATTTTACCTTGTTGCAATAGTAACGGCCCTGCTCCTAAAATGTGAGGATATTCGTTAAACTCGGGGGGTGTTGTTTTCGTTGCGATCGCAATATTCGCGCCAATGGGAAACGCACTTAAAGCACTTTTAAAGGAACGAAAAGTCAGTAAATACCCCTTTTCTGGAATAGAAATCGGTGTTTTGTCATCGGTGGCTTCAATTTGACGAGTGATTTGATTATTTTCAACCACAATTAACACTTCATTTAAGGTTAAAGGGGTGTAACTTTTTCCCCAGTCGCCTGTATAACGCGCAATTCCCGCTTTCACATACCCCGTATTGAGTAAATCCACTTCAAATTCTCGTCCGCTTGAGATTTTCAGGGTTTCGATTAATTTTAATCGTGCCATTTTGATCATTCCCGCATCATTCCAGGCGAGCGCCCCTCGGTTGAGAATTGGCCCAGAAAACCATTGATTATTGTGACGAATCGCTCCCAACGGTAATAAATTATTGCGGTTAAAATAACCCGCGTTAATCGCCGCTAAACTTCCCCAATTCTTGGTGATTTCTAAGAGAGAAGCCGTTCCTTTCATTTGAGTTTTGTCTGTCCAGATGGGTTGAAGTTTCAATCCAGAATTGGGTTTAACTTGTAACCAAACGACTGGAAACCGATCTGAATTTAACGTGAGATATTGTTGTCGCCAATGGAGTCCCGTCGCCCAGATAATATTGCGTTCAACTAACGCATCTTTACGAACTTCTATGCTAATGCGATCAGGGCTTTTTAGGGTGGAAACTTTCACCCCATAACCATCAGGTAATTTTCCTTTAATAATTGTTTGATTGGAGCCAAGTTTAACGACAGGACGAGGGGGTTTGGTCAGAATCCCCCCAGTTTCTCCTTCATTTTGTTGCTCTTCATCCGGTTGAATAATATTCGACTCAGGAGGCTTTTCAGGAAAACCATCCGCAATAGATTGATCGGTGTAAGCATCGACCACAACTTCCCATTCTGAACTCAGTTCATACAACTCCCAAGGTGTCGCTTGGTTCAAATCAATGATCATCCGATACACATCAGAAAGTTCTTCATAGATAATATTATTAACTTGACCTATTTCTGAAAATATATTCAGTGTTTTGCCTTCAATTTCAACTTCCCAACCCACAGTTTGGGATAACTCATCAAGATTGAGATAACGATATTCTTGATCAAATTGAGTTTTAATAGGGTAAGGTTGAGTGGGAGGAGAAAACCAGTTTGTCGGCTGAATTGAAATCTCTTGATTATTTAACGGATTCATCCCCAAAACTAAGAGCATTCCTTTATCACTAATTCCCGTTAAAGTTGAAAGCCCAGAACTCCATTGACCCCAGGAGGCTTTCCAGCGTCTCCCATTAACAGACACATGAGTTCCAGTGCGAACAATTCCCGGTTTTGTCGGTTCGACAATAGAGGGAGAAACCAGAGGATTAGCTTTTGTGAGAAAAACCAAAGCCTGATAGATAATCGCCGCAACTTCAGCCCGAGTAGCAGGTTTATCGGGATGAAAAATTTCAGTTTTCGGATGATTTACAACCAGTTTAGACTGAGTTGCAGCCGAGATCGCACTAACAGCATAGTCGGGAATTAGATTGGCATCCGTGTAAACTTCAGCTAAAGAAAAAGCCGTTGTTTTCGGAATATTTAAACCCGCAACCAATGACAACAAAACATGAAGGCGCGTAATATTGGCTTGGGGTCGAAAGGTGTTGTCAGGAAAGCCTGAGATAAAGCCTGCTTCGTAGGCGTTTTGAATGGCAGAAAACGCCCAAAAATCCCGAGGAACGTCTGGAAACGCCAGATAAGGCCGTTTGGGAGAACGTTCAAAGGCCGCCTGTAGCAAAGCTGCATATTCGGCACGAGTTAGGGTTTGAGAGGGGCGGAATGTCCCATCTCGAAAACCGCTCACGATACCTTGGCGTTGCAGGCGGCTAATGAAAGAACGCGCCCAATGTTGGGTAAGATCCGGGAAAGGGGGTTGAGAATTAGTCATAGCTTGTCGAATATACAGATAATATCTGAGGATCTAAACATTTGATTTTGCCGATCGCAGAACTGTAGATCCGCATCAAGTAAATTTTTTTGACTTTGGGGTGGTGAACCTCTCCAACCCTTTGATTTCCCTCACTCTGAATGTGTCGCAGGATAACGACATCGAGATTCAACAGTTGAGTTGAGGAGTTAAAACTTTATGTTTATTTTGATCCCCAACCCCACAGCCTCGATCAATCAAGCTAAAATTCAAGATAATTTTCGACTTCCACCTTGTCTTCCGGAGAACTCGGAAGGTTCTGTGTAGCGTTGATCGGTTGATGATTCTCGCAGGAGAAGTCCAACTCCCAGAGGATTTCCGTGAAGCGCAAGTGAAAGCAGGGTTGAAGACCGGATGAGCATCGTTAACTCTGTGTTGTCTTTCTCGGACAAATTCACTTTGTTAGAACTGATCCGCGATCACAACTTCAAAAGCGGTAAGATGACTGAGGATTGCCAGAAGTTTATCCGTGAAAGTCGTATCAAATTATGCAACGAGCATAGACAGTTAATCCGTTTTTCTATTGACTATCGGTTTTCAGATGAAATACATCTTTCAGTATTTTCACGTAATTGTTAGCTCGACTGAAAACAAATTTGGTAAATTCTACGGATTTGTTTTTGAATTTTAAAGGTTAAGATGAATAAAGATGAACGGATGAAACTTACCAAGCCAAAAATAGTTCAACCCGCGTTTACTCGCGATCGCCAACTGAGTATTAGCTCAAAAAGATAGTCCGGTTCAGGATTGATTTTCCGGTTTTTTTAAAAAAAACTCTGAGAAAATATAAATAACAAGTTGAGATAGTTTGAGAGAGAGGGCGTGATGACTAACTTAAATGTAGATGATGATTTCTGGGCTAGTGATTCTGAATCAATCGCTCGATATATACACGATCAAGTCGGCATTATTGAAGACTATCATTGTGAAATTGACTGGAGTTTAGTGGAGACAGTTTGTCTAGCTCCGGCTGCGGTTCCACCTAAATATAAATGGTTGAGAAACTTATTGAAGATCATGGACTTGTATTTTGATTAGGGTAGACAGAACCGGAGTTTTGAAGTTGTAGGGTTTGTGTTTGAATGAATGGCGACTGACATTGCAAAGGCTCACCATGCCAACAAAACCTGAGAAACCGGGTTTCTCAGCCGACTGGAAGATCTCAATTAAAATTAAAGCGATAGCTAGGGGATGGCGGAGCGTAGGAGTTGAAAGCCTCTGAAATTCTGCCTATTTTCCAGAAGTGACCTTGACAGGGCAGAATGGGAAATAGTATTTAATTGCTTGGGGGAAAGGAGAAATGGTACTCAATCTGGGCAAATTTTTTAGAGCTTGCAGTCCCGCCTACAGGTTGAATATGTCAAACCCTGAAGATCGTCAGTATTATATCGACTTTTCGGCGGTGCGGGGTAGTCATGTGATCAAAGAACTTCGGCGATCAATTACGTTATCGGCGGATGAACCCACTTGTCAGCTTTTTACGGGACATATTGGCTGTGGAAAATCAACGGAATTATCTTGTTTACAATCGGAATTAGAACAACTGGGTTTTCATGTTGTTTATTTTGAGTCTTCCCAAGATTTAGACATGGCGGATGTGGATATTAGTGATATTTTACTGGCGATCGCTCATCAAGTCAGTCAAAGTCTAGAGACTTCTAAAATTCGTTTAAAACCGACTCGTTTTCACAATTTACTCCAAGGGGCGGCGAATCTCTTAAATGCAGATATTACGGGCATTAAAGGCAAAGTTCCTATCGTTGGGGATGTGGGTTTGACAACGGAGGAAGATAAATTTTCTCTCTCTTTTGGCATCGGAGAAATTACGGCAAAAGCCAAAGACAGTCGAGATGTACGGGCGTTATTACGACAACATTTAGAACCGCGAGTTAGTAATATTATAGAAGCGATCAATAAAGAACTCATAGAACCAGCTCAAAAACAGCTTCGACAACAAGGAAAAGCCGGATTAGTGGTGATTATTGATAACTTAGATCGCCTGGATAATACTCCTAAACTCTCAACTCGGACTCAACCTGAATATTTATTTGTAGATCGCGGGGAACAGCTTAATAAACTGAAGTGTCATGTGATCTATACGATTCCTTTAATTTTAACCTTTTCTAACGACAAAGAAACCTTGAGCAACCGTTTTGGTTCTCCCGCAAAACTATTACCGATGGTGCGTGTTACCGAAAAAAATGGTGAGGTGTGTCAAGAGGGGATCGAGTTATTACAACAAATGGTTTTAGCCCGAGCATTTCCTGAACTCGAAGAGGAAAAACGGGTGAGTTTTGCAACCGAAATTTTTGAGGATTTACAAACCTTAAATCGCTTATGTCAGGTGAGCGGGGGTCATGTGAGAAATTTATTAATTCTGTTATCTAATTGTATTCAAAAAGATGATCCCCCCTTTTCTCGCAGTTTAATTGAGCGAGTTATTAGTGAACGTCGCAATGAACTGAGTAAAGCAATTACACCCAATGAATGGGAACTTCTGAAACAGGTTGCTCAACATAAAGCGGTGCGTGGAGAGGATGAATATCAGATTTTATTACGGAGTTTATTTGTCTTTGAATATCGCGATGATCGTCAGGGAAATTGGTTTGATATCAATCCAATTTTAGCTGATGCTAAGGAATTATATGATGACTGATTTTGTTCAACCTGAAGCAATCACGCTGCATAATCAAAGTTCTATTCGGCAACTCATCCGTGCAATTACGTTGTCTCAGGGAGAATTTTCTTTAATTTTAGCCTGTTGTAGCTATAAAATTGTCACGCAGCACATCGTTGAGGAAATTCGGAATCAATCTTCGATGGGTTTGCGAGAAATTACTTTAGAACCTACAACTCAAACGCTATTAACAACTTTAATGGATCAACTTCAAGGAGACAAGCCCGATGCAGTGATGGTTTTTGGGCTGGAATCTGTGCTTGATTTAGAGCAATTATTAATCACGACTAAACGGAATGTTGAGGAGTTTAATAGCTTTTCTTGTCCTCTGATATTGTGGGTAACAGATGAAGTTCTCCACAAAATGATTCGTGTTGCTCCAGATTTGCATAATCGAGCCACCAGTCTGGAATTTTTGATTGAAACCGATGAGCTGATTTTATTTATTCAATCGACAGTTAATCAGGTTTTAAAAACGGTTTTATCTTCTCAAGAAAATCTCTTTTTAGAGAATAGAGTTTTTAACTTAGAAACGGGTTCATCTCGCCGGATTGAACTTCAGTCAGCACGTCAGGTTTTGAAACAGCGAGGGATTCAGTTAGAGACTGAGTTAGAAGCGGGTTTAGAGTTTTTGATGGGTCGAGTAGCTGATAATACGACTGAAAAATCTCGACAACATTATGAACAAAGTTTGGCTCTCTGGCAACAAATTGGGGATTTAGAAAAGCAGGGTCATTTGTCTTTTTATTTGGGTGCGTGGTGGCTGAATTATGGGATTCGACAACGAGTCAAATATCAGCAAGGTTGTTTGCAAGCTAAAGAATATTTTTCGCGTTCTCTCAATGCGTTTAAAGCCGCAAAAAGACTTGATTTAGTCGCTAAGTTTATTAACTTTTTAGCCGATGTTTTACATCGTTTGGAAGATTGGAAAGCGTTAGAAAACTTAATTGCAAAACAACCTAAATTTAATGCTTTATGGCTTCATCAACACTATCCAAACTTATTTAGAACGGCTCGCTGTTATGGCTTTTTAGCCGAGATTGAGTTAGCGAAATGTCAACCCAATAATGTGATTTTTTGTTGGCAAAACTCAGCGATCCTGCAACGAGCGAAACGCTTTGCTAAAAAAGCACTGGATTTATTAGATGAGGCGGAAAACACCGTAAACATATCAACGGTTGAGCAGCAATCTTTATTAGCTTGGGAACGCTCCTTTCATCAAGCATGGTATTTGTTTTCTCTGGGAAAATCTCAACTGCTTTTAGGTCAAGTTAAAGATTCAATTCTTACCCTCGAAGCAGCTAAAGCCATGACTAAACCCTATTATGATCCTGAGCTTTATATCGGGATTTTATCTCAGTTACGCCAGAGTTATTTTCAACAACAAGATTATTTAGTTGCGTTTGTAATTAAACAAGAACAACGATCTATTGAAGGTCAATATGGTTTTCGCGCGTTTGTGGGAGCGGGTCAGTTGCGTCCCAAACAACAGGTGACAAATTTAACTCGACCTCTGCACAAATCTCCTGAAATGATTGCACCCGAAATTGTCGCTTCTCCCCAACAATATGATATTGATTGTTTAATGGAACGCATTCAGCGAAATGATCACAAACTTACGATTATTCATGGACAGTCAGGAGTGGGAAAAAGTTCCTTACTCCAAGCCGGATTAATTCCAACAGTCAAACAGAATCACATTGATTCTTTTCAGGTTGTACCGATTTTACAGCGAGTTTATACCGATTGGATTAAAGAATTGGGAAAAGGTTTAACTCAAGCTCTAGAAGACACTCAATATTTTACCAATTTACCTAAATTTAATACCCTTGAAGAAATCATTCATCAGTTGCAAGTTAATACGAACAAAGATTTAATTACCTTATTAATTTTTGATCAATTTGAAGAATTGTTTTTTGCTTTGCAGAAACCCGATGAACGTCGAAATTTTTATAACTTTTTAAAAAAATGTCTAGATATTCCTTATGTTAAAGTTATCCTGGCTTTACGAGAAGATTATTTACACTTTCTGTTAGAATGTAATGATCGTCTTGTCAATTTAGATATTGTTGGTAATAATATTCTAGATCGTCGGATTCTCTATCATGTCGGAAATTGGCAATCTGAACAGGCGAAATCTCTGATTAAAAACATTACAAAACAAACTCCATTTAGATTAGAAGAATCTTTAATTGATCGAGTCGTCCAAGATTTATCCGAGGAGTTTGGTGAGGTAAGACCCATAGAATTACAGGTCGTAGGAGCGCAACTTCAAGCCGAACAAATTACCACACTTAAACAGTATCTAAAACTCGCTGAAAATCCTAAAGCAAAACTGGTTAATCATCATCTTGAAGATGTCGTTAAAGATTGTGGAATTGAAAACAAACGAGCGGCTGAATTGGTTTTATATCTTCTCACCGAAGACAATGAAAAACGTCCTCTCAAAACTCGAACCGATTTAGAACGAGAACTCAAAGTATTAGCTGAATATCCAATTATTGAACTGGAACGACTCAATTTAGTTTTAGAGATTTTTGTCAAGTCAGGATTAGTTGTTTTACTCAAGCAAGTTCCTGAACATCACTATCAACTTGTGCATGATTATTTAGTCAGCATTATTCGTCAACGAGAAGGTGCGAAGTTTATCTCTGATTTAACCAAAGAAAGAGTCAAGCGGAAACAACTACAAAAATGGTTAACCATTGGTTCAGTTTTAGTCAGTGTGATAATGGTATTTCTCTCAGGAACAGCCATTTGGAAATGGAGGGAAGCCGAAGAACAAAAAACTCAAGTCGAAGAACAAAAGAGAGAAACCAATTTAGCTAAGTTAAACGCCACCTATCAACTGTTGCGTTTAGTAGAAGAAAATAAACTCGATGCTTATGTTAAAATACTGAAAGCAGGTCAACAGTTAAGAAATCAAAATAATCGTACAACATGGTCAGAAACTGAACGAGAAACCTTCCATCATTTATGGAGAGCCGCTTACTTTACATCGGAACGCAACCGCTTTCAAGATCATCAAGATAGTGTTTTAAGTGTGACTGTAAGTTCCGATGGTCTGATCGCTTCAGCCAGTTCTGATCAAACGATAAAATTATGGGATCAAAATGGCAACCTGCGTCACACTTTAAAAGATCATCAGGGTACGGTTTGGTGTGTAACTTTTAGTCCAGATTTATCCCCGGAATATCAAATTTTAGCAACAGCAGGAAAAGATAAAACGATTAAACTTTGGCATCGAGATGGTTCTTTAATTCGCACTTTATCTGGACATCAAGATGAGGTAAAATGGGTGAGTTTCAGTCCCGATGGTCAGTTAATCGCCTCAGCCAGTCAAGACAAAACGATTAAACTCTGGAACCGCAACACGGGTGAATTATTACAAACGTTTAGCGGACATCAAGATGCAGTTTTAAGTGTGAGTTTTAGTCCAAATCGTCAATTGATTGCTTCCGTTAGCAAAGACAAAACGATTAAGCTTTGGAATCTCCAGGGTCAACTGATTGAGACTTTAAACGGTCACAATAACGCAGTTTGGACGGTGAATTTTAGCCCCGATGGAGAAATGATCGCTTCGGGAAGTGATGACTACACGATTAAATTATGGAAACGCAACGGTTCAACCTACAGGATTTTTAAAACTTTAAAACAACATCAAGCCCCAGTTAATAGCATTAGTTTTAGTCCCGATAGTCAACGCATGGCTTCCGGGAGTAGCAACGGTGAAATCAAACTCTGGGGGAGTGATGGGACGTTAATTTCTACCCTCACAGGTCACGGGGGGACTGTCAATCAGGTGAGTTTTACTCCTGATAGCAAAACCTTGGTTTCAGCCAGTAGTGACTGGACGGTGAGGTTGTGGAGTATGGACAGCATTCCGCCAAAAGTCTTTCAGCCCAACTACAAAGTGTTCGGTCGAGGGGCCAGTTTTCATCCCCTGGGTCAACTGATCGCCACACCCAGCGATAATAATACATTTAGATTGTGGAATCCCTCTCAGGGAACCCGACAGTTAACGGTTCCTGGTCATCAGGATCAGGTGACGGGGATTAGCTTCAGTCGGGATGGTACAATGATGGCTTCGGCGAGTCAGGACAAAACGGTTCGACTCTGGAAAACCGATGGTAAACCTCTGCGGACTTTCATCGGTCATCTTGAAGCGGTTAATCATGTTAGTTTCAGTCCCGAAAAATCTCCAGAAGATCAGGTGATTGCTTCAGCCAGTCAGGATCAAACCGTTAAAGTTTGGCAACCAGAGGGTCAATTGCTTTACACCCGCAGACATGATGATGCGGTGACGAGTGTCAGTTTTAGTCCGAATGGTGAAATTTTAGCCTCTGCCAGTCACGATAAAACGGTGAGGTTATGGAGTCGCCAAGACGGGACTCTAATTGCTACATTGTCGGGTAATCGTAAGTTTTCTTCGGTGAGTTTTAGTCCGACAGATAATGATTTAGTCGCCGCCGCCACCGATGACGGTTCGATCAAACTTTGGCGATCTCTAGATGGAAAATGGCAAGATGTTTCTAGCTTAACTCCAATTGGGGCGCATAAAAAAGCCGTTTATCAGGTTAGTTTTAGTCCTGATGGTCAAATTATCGCCTCGGCGAGTGAAGATGGCATGGTGAAAATTTGGGATAAAACTGGGACGCTTTTGCTAACCTTGCAAGAAGGCTTGAACCGTCTTGAATGGGTGGGTTTTAGTCCTGAAGGTCAACTGGTTTCTATTGATGGGATGAACCGTGTCAGTGTTTGGAATATCGATTTTCACGACTTTTTTGAAAATTCAGAGATTGATCCATTATTGCAGCGAGGTTGTGAGCAGATTGGCGACTATATTAAATATAATCCTAAAGTAGCACCAGAAGACAAACAACTTTGTGATTCAGTTAAACCTAAAGGGTTTTGGCAACCGTCTATACAGAAAAAGTCGCGGGAGGATGATAGCTATGCCTTTTAAGGCATGGTGGAAAAGCGACACTGTAGGTTTTAACCTAGCGTTATATCCAAATCATGTTAGGATATATCATTATGATTATATTTGAGTTCAAGGCAAAAGGTAAAACGAGTCAATATCAAGCGATTGACGAAGCGATCCGCACGTCCCAGTTTATCCGAAATAAGTGTATTAGATATTGGATGGATAACAGAGGGGTGAGCAAAGCTGATTTGAGCAAATACACAAAAGTATTGG